>WLQO01000003.1 GCA_009698295.1 Actinomycetota bacterium
GCCGCGACCAATTGCACTCAAAGCAATGCCTGCAACTATGCGACGTGAATGTGGGTTAAGCAGCGCCGTGAACTCTTTAAAGGGCAGTTTTGAAGCGAGCATCAGCGCAGTGTATATCTGAGACAATAACTCTTGTGTCCAATAACTTCTCATTTGAAATAAAGCACAGCGCTGCAAATTCGCTGGCTCGTGTTGGCACAGTTTCGACTCCGCACGGTGATATTCAAACGCCTGCATTTATCCCAGTTGGCACAAAAGCAACAGTTAAATCAGTATTGCCGGAAGCGATGAAGGATCTGGGTTCGCAGGCACTTCTCGCCAATGCATATCACCTGTATTTACAACCCGGACCAGAAGTTTTAGATGAGGCCGGCGGGCTAGCAAAATTCATGAATTGGGATGGTCCAACTTTTACAGATAGTGGCGGCTTTCAAGTACTTTCACTTGGCGTTGGCTTTAAGAAAGTGCTGGCGATGGATGCTAAAACTTTCCGATCCGACCAAGTTATTGCCGGCAATAAAGAACGTCTGGCTCACGTCGATGATGATGGAGTGACCTTTAAATCTCATCTTGATGGATCAATGCATCGTTTCACCGCCGAAATTTCTATGCAGATTCAACATAAAATAGGTGCCGACATAATCTTTGCCTTCGATGAGTGCACCACGTTGCACAACACCCGCCCGTATCAAGAGCTGGCGATGGAGCGAACATACGACTGGGCCATTCGTTGTCTTGATGAACATAAACGCCTAACCGAAGTCCGCAGTGATAAGCCATACCAGGCGCTCTTTGGCGTAATTCAAGGTGCGCAATATGAAGACTTGCGTAAGAAAGCAGCTGGAGATTTAGGCGCAATGTCATCTTCGGGAGTTGAATTCGATGGCTTTGGTATCGGTGGAGCACTTGATAAAGACGCTCTTGGAACAATCGTCGGTTGGGTAAATAGGACTTTGCCGGAAAATAAGCCGAAGCATTTACTTGGCATCGGAGCACCCGAAGATTTATTTGTTGGCGTTGAAAATGGTGTGGATACCTTTGATTGTGTTTTGGCATCTCGCATTGCACGAAGCGGTGCGGTCTACACATCGACCGGGCGAATCAATATTGCTAATGCTCCATATATCCGCGACTTCAACCCGATTGATGAAAACTGCGATTGTTACACCTGCAAAAATTTCACACGAGCTTACCTTTGCCACTTATTCCGCGGAAAAGAAATGGTCGCCGCTACCTTGGCAACTATCCACAACGAAAGATATATCGTGCGCTTAGTCGATCAGATGCGCCAAGCGCTACTGGACGGAAACTTTAAAGAGATGAAAGATGAGTTTTTGGGGCGCTACACACATCGTTCTGGCCAATCACGAGATTAATTAATAGCCAGTTCCCCACTTAGCTTTAAAGTCTGCAACGCTCATCTCGTATATATTTTCTGGACCATCTATCTCATCCAACTGCTGGCCCTTTAATTCAAAGCCAAAATATTTTATGACTGAAATAGACGGACCATTTTCAGGGCTAACGGTGTAACGCAAAGTGCGAACCTCTGGAAAGCCAACTACCCATCGCCACATGCCCAGCAACGCTTCTCGCGCAAAGCCTTGGTTTTGATAATCTGATTCGATCCCAAGTCCGATCTCCATCATGCCATCCCAATCAGGTGCGCCATGAAAACTTGTACTACCAATTACTTCACGATTTTCTTTTAAGACAATCCAGCGAACAAACCATTTATTGCACTCAGGATCCGCCTTAACCTGAGGCACTCGCCAAGCTAAAGGACCTTGGAAATCGACGAGATTCCGCAACGGATTTGTAAAGTCTGCTCCATTTAAAGCAAGCACATCACTTCGTTCTTCGAAGAGCTGAATTAAATGATCGCCGCGAATGTGATGAAGTTCTAAACGTTCTGTTTCGATAACCGGTTGTTGCACGTGCAATTACTTGCCGCCAACTTTGGGTAGATGCCAATCAAATTTGATGGAGAGCTCACGAACTAAAATTACTACCAAGCTGCCAAGTGCAACTGAAATCAATTCATTAACTCCATAAAAATCACAACTCACATAAACCAGTGATCCTGCCAGACAAGATGTTCCAATAGTTTCGCGGTGCAATAAAACTGGTTCTACCTGGCAGAGCACATCGCGCAACAGGCCACCGGTAACGGCGCCGATTAATCCGAGGATTACCGCCGATGCAAATGGTGCACCTTGCGTTAATGCAAACTGCGCGCCCGATACTGAACATACTGCCAATCCAATGGTGTCCAGACCTAATACAAAACGTCCCACCGGTGTTGTGCGCTTAATACTTAAGGTGATTACAACTGCCAGTAAAACCCCAAGAAATAACCAACCATGTAATACCCAAGGCGGACGCTGGCCCAATAAAATATTGCGGAAAGTGCCACCGGCTAAAGATGCAATCGCTGCGATAAATGCAATGCCGCCGTAATCCAAACCTTTATTTGCTGCAATCCGGGCACCAACCAGAGCAAAGGCAAAGGTGCCAGCTAAATCAAGGAGGTTAACCAGCAGATCTAAATCCATGGGTTGAGTATAAGCCCAGCACTTTTCTCAAAGGATATAAAGATTTCTGGCCTTGGCTACCGCTTCATCACGACCACCAGCACCAATTTTGCGATAAATATTCTTTAAGTGAGTTTTCATCGTGTTCTGCGAAATATGAAGGGTCGTACCGATGGAGCTGATTGGTTTACCCGTAGCTAAATGGCGCAATATCTCTAGTTCCCGTTTAGTCAGCGCGGCAGTCAGGCCAACTAAATTTTCGCTTCTTGATTTCAAACGTGCCGTAATTCTTGATGCTAAATCTTCCAAATACACGGTTGGCTTTTCCCCAGCAATACGAATAATCAAATTTAGCATCGATGAATCTTGGCGCAGGAAAGTTTCTTTCGCACCAACTCGGGCACCAATCTCCAGAGCTTTACGCATCGCATCTAAAGCAATCTTTTCGCGATCTATATTTTCCTCGGCTACTGCCATATGCTTGTAAATTTGCTCTTTCGGATTTTGCTCGGGCAGATTTGCAACTATATAAGCCGCAGGCTTCTTTCCAGATTCAAATTCGTGAATAGCCTTGATACGTTCTACAACGAGAAAACTAGGTAACCTATTAAGCAAAATACCAACTCGATCCCAATCTTTCATGGTGTATCTAATAAAGATTTCTGTTAAATCGCAGTAAGTTTCTAAACCATTTTTAAAAGTTAAAGCAGAAGCGCGTTCGCGTTCGCTGCGCACGATATCCAAGGCAGGTGTGGAGTTACCTGCCATCGCCAAATCCCGAGCTAAGAAACCCTCTGCTATAAATACCCAGATATATTGTTTCCAAGTATCGGCCCAATTGCGCAACTGTTCAAAAACTTTCTGAGATTCTTCTATCTGCGAGAATTCCAAAAGACAGCGCGCTTTCACGTATAGCGCGTCAAGAGGGCCGAATATTCCAGTAAAACCATCACGTTCAGATTGTGCAATTACATTGTTGGCGATGACATAGGCATCTTTGTATTCCCCATTATTTAAAAGCGCGCATGCATCAATAGCGCTCATGAAATAAACTGCCATAGAACTAGAATCAGACTCTGCTAGTTGAGTTGCCTGCTTTCTAATTTCATCTAGTTTGTTGGAGTTGTCATAGATAATTTCCTTTGCAGCCGCAACTCGCAATATTGATAATTTATCGATAGCTGCTAGATCTAATTCGCTAGCGCTTGCTCCTAGGACTCTAGAGATGTTGGCTTCCAAGTTCTCCGTCAAACCAGTGGCAAAATCTATGTATACGCAGACCGCGGAAACAAACTTTTCTAAGAACTCTTCCATGTTCGTTCCGCGCGAAGTAAAGAGCATCTCGGCGATCAAGCTCTGTGCGTTTGAATATTGAAAGTCTGCAGTCAATCCCATTAATTCCACTGTCTGCCGTTTCAATTGTCCTGTCGGTGTTGCATCACCAACTAAATCGGCCATACGTAACAAGTCTCTTCCGCGACCAATGGCAATCAATTGCCGCATGCCTTGTCTAAATAGGCTTCTGTAACTTGATTGATCTCCGGAGAACTTGGCATGGCCTAAAGCCTTTAAGTAAGAGCCACGATCTGCAAAATGCTTACTGAGCCGGTGGTGGATTTCGCGAAGTTCTTTATCCGGAATAACCGGCGAGTAATTCAAACCAGCACGTACTACGGGGTTAAAGGAATATTTGTTTATTGGTTCACTGCTGTACTTTATGAAAAGTGAATCTTTGGCAAAACTATTTAATTTACCCAATGAGAAATTATCTTGCAGAATAGTCTCCGCCTCATCAATAGAGAATTCATCTACAACAGCCAAGGCCTCAAGTATTTTTCGTTCGGCAGGTTTTAGGGTCGAAAGTAAGTCTTCGACTAATCTGTTGAGTTGATCTGAGCTACCCGCTGATGAGGGAGATAGCGCGGAAGATTCCCATCCTCGTGAAATGTTATTTAAAATTAGTTGTACACCTGCTGGCCAGCCATTAACACTCTTTAGGGCCTGTTGTGTTGCGGCGTCATTGAGATTAACTCCTGCAATTGACGCAGCAAGCACAATTTCTTCATTGGTGAATTCTAATTTGTTTGTGTCGATTACCGTAAGGTTCGGTAGTTCCTTTAGCTGGACAAAGATCTCAGAAGCAATGATTCTTCGTATCAATATAGCATGTAAGTTTTTCGGCATGGTAGAGAAGAAATGTTTTGCAAATGGCGCAGTATTTGTATTACTTACCCGATTATCGTCAAAAACTAATACAAAATTTTTCTCTTGTTCACCAATTTCTGTAAGTACATTCGTCAAGAAGTTTTCAATTGTTATATCTAGATTAACTGAAAACCATGATCCAAATTCGGGGATTAAATTTCGGATCGATTGCATAAAATTGCAAGTGAAAGATTTTGTATCATCGGAATCTCCGAAACTTACCCAGATGACTGGATGTTCTATCGAAGTAATGTATTCAGCGACTAGCGAAGTTTTTCCGTATCCAGCAGGTGCTGCAATTAAAGTTACGCCATCGCGATTTACATTTACATCTGCAAGAATTGATTTGCGAGAGATGAAATTTGGCGGCAGAACTGGTGGCAGCGTGCGTGAAAGATCGGCACCAGAGATCACCCCTGGTCGCGCTACCCCTAGTTTGGCCACGCCTAAGGGTGAGGCATCAAGGATGGTTCTGGCTAGTAAAAATCACCCTATAGGGGTGAGATAAACAGGTGAACTTAAAGGCTAGCGAAAGCTTCTTCTAGAACGCCGAGGGCATCTTTTAAGAGTTCATCGGAGATAACCAATGGTGGCAAGAAGCGGATGACGTTGCCGTAAGAACCGGCGGTCAAGATTAAGACGCCTTTGCTTTGGCAGTACTTAATTACTGTCGCCATTGCAGTTGGATTTGGGGTCTTGGTACCGGCTTCAACAAGTTCTATCGCTTGCATCGCACCGCGTCCACGAACTTCACCGATTATCGAATACTTTGCAGCAAGTGCGTTTAGTGAAGTGCTCAAGATCTTTCCAAGATGAGCTGCGCGTTCTACCAACTTTTCTTCTTCAATTGTCGCAATCGCACCAAGTGCGGCAGCGCAAGCGATTGGATTGCCGCCATATGTTCCACCAAGTCCACCAACATGTGATGAATCCATAATTTCAGCGCGCGCAGTGACTGCGGCTAGTGGCAGACCACCAGCAATTCCCTTAGCGGTAACAATCATATCTGGAACAACATTTTCATCCTCGCAAGCAAACATTTTTCCAGTGCGTGCAAAGCCAGTCTGAACTTCATCTGCAATAAATACGATGCCATTTGCGGTAGCAAATTTAGAAAGCCCTGGAAGGAATCCCTTAGGAGGAACTATAAAGCCGCCTTCGCCTTGAATTGGCTCGATCAAAATTGCGGCTACGTTATGTGCGCCAACTTCTTTCTCGATTTTTGACGTAACCATTTCCAAGAAATCTTCCGCCATTGTTGCCAGATTGCCTTCGTAATGGAAGGAATATGGCATTGGCATGCGATAAATCTCATTGGCAAAAGGCCCGTAACCTTCTTTATATGGAACGTTCTTTGCAGTTAGCGCCATCGTTAAATTAGTGCGGCCGTGATAAGCATGTTCAAAGACAATTACTGCCGGGCGTTTAGTGGCATGGCGCGCGATCTTGATTGCGTTTTCAACCGCTTCGGCACCTGAGTTTTGCAAAATTGATTTCTTTTTAAATGTGCCGGGTGTAATTCGGTTCAGTGCTTCGCAGACTTCTACATACCCCATGTAAGGAGCTGTCGTGAAGTTGGTATGAGTAAAAGCTTGCACCGCTTCGATGACACGTTCTACAACGCGAGGCGCAGCATTTCCGACATTTACTACGCCGATACCGGCACCTAAATCAATAATTCGATTGCCATCAACGTCTTGCAAGATAGCGCCTTCGCCACGTTCGATAAATGCGGGGATTGCCATGCCAAGACCTGCAGATACCGCTTCTTTACGTCGCGCAATTAATTCAAGCGATTTTGGCCCTGGGATTGCTGTAGCCAAGTGACGTGATTGCGGAAGAGGGTCCTTTGAGGTCATGGTTAAATTATAGAGCCATCGTTTTAATATCTACACCATGACAAGTTAGGCTCAGCGAGTGAAGATTAAATCTGAACTACGAAGTAGCGCTCCGCTCCTTGACGCTTACCTTTCTTACTTCGAAGGCGCTCACACCCCTTTCACAATTCCTGGGCACAAGCAGAGAGCTTCTAAGATTGATCAAGGGCTCGGCGCCGTGGTCGATACTGATATTCCACTTTATGGTGGCTTAGATGAAATCAAGTTAACTAATCAAGTTTTAAAGGCATCAGAATCACTTGCTGCGCAATTGTGGGGCGCAGACTTTGCAAGATTCTCCACTGGTGGATCAACTCATGCCAATCAAGCGGTAATCCTGGCACTTGGTAAACCTGGCGATAAAGTCGCGTTAAGTCGCACTGCCCATCGTTCTGTTCTGAGCGCTCTCGTTCTCGCAGGACTGGAACCAATCTGGCTAACCCCCGAAATAGATTTAGCGACTGGAGTACCGCTCGGAATTCCGATGTCAGAGCTAGAACGTGCGATCGCTGAAAAACCAATCGCGCTTTTGCTGACCGAACCAGGTTATTTAGGAACAATCTCTGATCTGTCACCGCTCATTAAGAAAGCTCACGAGCACTCGATACCCGTAATTGTAGATGCCGCTTGGGGCGGACACTTTGGTTTTCATCCGGACTTACCCAAACATGTAATGCAACTTGGAGCCGATGCGCTGATTACTAGTGTTCATAAAGCGCTTCCTGGTTACAGCGCATCAGCGCTTTTACTTACGCGCACTAATTTGCTTAACGCCGACCGATTAGAACAGAGCTTTGAAACTACTCACACAACTTCTCCTGCAGGTGCACCGTTGGCATCTATAGATGCAGTCCGCGCTTTATTGCAGACCCGCGGCGAAGAACTTCTGGGTTCATTAATTGCAAATATCGCCGAATTTAAAGCGCTTGTGCAGGCTGATTTCGAACTCCCAATCTTTTTAAATGCCAGCGATTTTCCCGCCGGACGCTTTGACCCAGCCAAGATTGTTCTGCGGGCCAATCAATTAGGCGCATCAGGAGTTGAAATCGAAGAAGCGCTAATTAAAAGCGGTATCCGAGTAGAAATGGCTGACCGCGATACCTTGGTATTTCTGGCTACCTTGGCTGACACCAAAGAAGATTTCAAAAAGTTAGCGGATGTGTTAATCGCTATTTTGAAGAAAGTTGCCAACACACCACGCCCAAGTGCTACTGCGCTCAGCTGGTCAGTAATCCCCCAAGTTTCCATATCAATGCGTGATGCCTACTTTGCCGATACCCAACTGGTTAGTGCGCACGATGCAATCGGCAGAACATCCGCTGATTTAATCGCGCCTTATCCCCCAGGTGTTGCCGTTGTTGCCCCTGGCGAAGTCTTAACAGAACAAATTGTCAACGGCTTAATTACTTCGCAAAAGGCTGGTGTACGAATCGCTTATGCAACCGATCCAACGCTCGCAAATTTCCGGGTAGTCAGCCTTCGTTAGCAAATTTCTTTAGCGCATCTCCTGAAAGTCTAAATACCGTCCACTCGTCCATGGCAACTGCGCCGAGTGATTTGTAGAAATCAATTGATGGCTTATTCCAATCGAGAACCCACCATTGGAATCGCTCATATCCGCGTTCAATACAAAGTTGCGCCAGAACTTTCATAAAACCTTTACCGATTCCGTGTCCACGAAATTCGGGTTGGACAAATAAATCTTCCAAGTAAATGCCTGGCTTGCCGAGCCATGTCGAGTAATTTAAAAACCAGAGCGCGATCCCAACAATTTTTCCATCAACTTCAGCTACATGACAGAACGCAACCGGGCTGCTGTTGAAAAGTGAAGAATTGATTTGTGCGATTGTGGCAACCATTTGTTCTGGCGCTTTTTCATAAACCGCCAGCTCATAAATCAATCTATGAATATCCTCGGCATCGGCCGGCTGTGCCAAACGAATCTGCATGAAACGAGTTTAGGGGAAAGAAAAACGGCCAGGTTTCCCTGGCCGTTCTCCCCTCGTGGATAGGTTGAAAATTAACCGATCTTTGCTACCTGAGCTTGTGACTTCTTAAGCAAGTCACCGTCGATAACGCTAAAGCCAAGTGCTGCACCTTTATCAAGTGAGCAAGCTGGACTCAAGACAAAGTTGGCAAATGACTTAACAGCAGCGGCCTTTGCCTTATCTGGGTACTTAGTATCGGCAAGAAGGTAGGAAACGATACCTAGTGGGTATGCGCCCTTCTCGGTAGTTGCATAGTCATAAGTAAGCCAACCATTTGCATCCTGTGATGCTGAGGCAAGGAAGGCACCTACGCCAGCAGATGCCGGTTCAACTGAGTTTCCTGCAGGATTAATGACGCTAGCTATCTTCAACTTATTGGCAGTTGCATAGTTAACTTCAGCATATGTAATTGAGTATGGAGTCTTGCCAGCAAGTTGTGCAACACCAGTTGATGATGCAGCGCCAACAACACGTCCTAAGTTCGCAGTGTCATTGATATTTCCAGGGAAAGAATCCTTGAACACTTTGTTCTTTGATTTTGTCCAAACTGATGGCGCAGACTTATTTAGGTAATTTGTGAAGTTTTCAGATGTACCTGAAGAGTCTGAGCGGTAAATAACCTTGATTGGCTTATTTGGAAGGCTGTATGAAGTAGTTGTCGGAACTGAACGAGCGATTATTGGATCGCCATTTTTATCCTTGACTATAACTCCGCCTTTGGTCTTGTAAGTAATTTTGTTATATGGGCGGTTGTTATCAGCAACAATGGCTGGATCATCCCAACGAGTAATTGTTCCAGCAAAAATACCCGCAATTGTCTTTGCAGAAAGTGAAAGAGTTTTACGTGATGGCAAGTTGTGAAGAACTGCAATTGGCGCTGCAACCAGTGGCACGTGAATCAGCGTTGAGCGCTTTGTTGTGGCTGTGTATGCGCCATCACTCATCCAAAAATCACCAAGTGACTTGTCAGAGTTAGCCTGACCTGTTCCTGAGCTAGATGATGCATAAACATATGTGTGGCCTGAACCAGATGATGCAAATGGCGCTTTGCAAGCTTCGATAAGAAGCGCTGGGAATGATGCGCCAGAACCCTGAAGATCAACTGCGTGAGCTGGTGTCGAGGCGACCAACCCGAAAACAAGTGCTACTGCTGCAGATTTTGCGAGCATTGAAACTTTCATTAATTTCCCCTTGTTAGATATAGGTGTCGTACAAGGGCAAAGATAGGAAGCGAGGGTTAATTAACCAACCATGGATGGCAAACGTTTATCAACATTTAGATGAACAGCAGGTAACGCTTATCCGAAACGACCAGTGACGTAATTTTCAGTCCGTTGATCCTTAGGCTGAGAAAAAATCTCGCTGGTGCGCGCTACTTCGATCATGTGACCGGGTCCGCCCTCAGATAAGAAGAAAGCGGTGTAATCCGATACACGGGCCGCTTGCTGCATATTGTGAGTCACAATAACGATCGTCATCGTGTCTGATAATTCACGAATTGTGTCTTCGATTCTTAAGGTCGATCCCGGGTCGAGCGCCGAGCATGGTTCGTCCATCAATAAAACTTGCGGACGCACGGCAAGCGCGCGAGCAATACACAGTCTTTGCTGTTGACCACCTGATAGCGCTCCGCCGTGGGTATCAAGACGATCCTTTACCTCTGTCCAAAGTCCAGCACGTATTAGACACTCCTCAAGGAGATCATCTTTATTGTCTACTTTAAGTTGGGCTAACTTCAATCCAGAGAGAACATTTTCACCAATTGTCATAGATGGAAATGGATTTGGCTTCTGAAAAACCATTCCGATTTGCAAGCGAATCTTGGTGACATCAACGCCAGGAGCGTAAACATCTTTACCGTCTAGCAAAACTTCTCCTGCCATCGCAGCGCCCGGGATAAATTCGTGCATCCGGTTTATCGTGCGAATAAATGTAGATTTTCCGCAACCAGAAGGGCCAATCAAAGCTGTTACCGATCCGGCTGTGAAATCAAGGTTGATATCTGAAAGGACATGGTTCTTACCGAACCAGGCATGTATGCCACGCGTTTCGAGTCCAGTGCCTTGTGCGCGTTGGCTTTCGGTGCGCTGCGGATTAGCGCTTGCGACACTTGATAATGAACTGGGTTGGACCGAGGTTGTCATTGTTTTACCGCTTTCCTGATTAGCATTTTCATTGGCATTTAAGTTCATCGTCGTGCAACGTTTCTTGAAGACAGTGTGCGAGCAAGAGTAAATAGGATCAGGATTATCAGAACTAGAACTAATAATCCAGCCCATGCCCTGGTGATTGCCTCTGGAGAGCCCGCATTAAAAGATTTCCAAATGTAATAAGGCAAGGATCCCAATGGCCCGCTAAAAGCATTTGGGTTAACTTTGTCGCCACCACCGGTTAAGAGCAATATTGGTGCAGTCTCACCAGCGATACGTGCGACACCAAGAATCATTGCAGTAATTAACCCGCTACGTGCCGCGGGAAGAACAATCATTGCAACCGTGCGCCATTGCGTTCCACCAAGTGCGGTACCGGCTTCGCGCAAATCATTCGGTATCAACAATAAAACTTCTTCAGACGTGCGCGCAACAGTTGGGATCATCAAAATAGTTAACGCAAGTGCGCCCATAAGCCCTGAGTAATTTTTAGCTATTGGATACAAGACTGCCGAAAGGATAAAGAGTCCGGCCACGATTGATGGCACTCCACTCATTGCTTGAACCAAAAAGCGAATTGGACCAGAAAATTTTCCGCGTATCTCTGTTAAATACAGGGCAGTTAAAATTCCTAAGGGAACGCTCATTATCAGCGCAAGAAGTACCAAAGTTAACGTTCCGGTGATCGCGTGAAGTAAGCCACCGTTTTCAATTGGATCAGTCGGGGTTGCCATCGACATATCATGGGTGAAGAGACCTAAATGAATGCCGGGAAGTCCGTTTTTCAAAACCGTTCCTAAAATACTAACAATTGGAATGACTGTCATGACCGCGCCCAGCGCTACAAAAGATTTTATAAATGCATCTTTAGCAGCAGGAATTCCAAGTGATACAAGAGCAAAAAGGGAGGTAATAAAGGCGTATGCAACGAAGAAGGTGAAGGCGTATCCCAATTTACCTTTCATCGGAGTTATGGCGACTACGACGTATGCGGACAAGATTGCTACTAGAAAAAAGGATAAGTTCCTTAGATAATCGATTGGTTTCTTCGCCCAAGGTTTTGTTGGCACCGCAGTGGAATGAGTCATTATTTCCCTGACTTCCCCGTGCGCTTAACAATAAAATTAGCAGCAGCATTAACGATCAATGTCAGAAGGAAGAGAACTAGACCTGCCGCCATTAAAGCTTTTATTTCATATGGGCTAGCATCGCCGAATTTCAAAATAATAAGCGAAGCTACGTTGCCACCTGCACCAAGTAAAATATGCCAGTTGATTTGGAAGACAACATTGAGCACTGTATAAACGGCAACTGTTTCACCCATTGCACGTCCAAGGCCTAACATCGCGCCGCCGATTACTCCACTTCGACCATATGGAATTACTACTGCTTTAATCATCGCCCAACGGGTTGCACCTAAAGCAAATGCAGCCTGGATGCGATCTAAGGGTGCTTGTGCAAAAACTTCACGTGATACAGATGTAATGATGGGAATAATCATGATTGCCAGAACTACGCCGGCAACAAATGGTGATCTGGTGAAAAAATAAGGATTTACTTCAAATACTGGAATCCAACCTAAATACCTATTTATAAGTTTTGCCCAATACTCAACGCTCGGCATCAAGACCAAAAATCCCCAGATACCGAAGAGAATCGACGGAAACGCCGCCATCATGTCGATTATCGAAATCAGGATTTTCTTCATCCAATTTGGAGCATAAAAATTAAGAAATAGCGCTGAAAAAACAGATACAGGGACTGCGATAACAACGGCTACTAGTGAGCAAAGCATTGTTCCGACAAGCATGGCGGCGAGCCCAAAATGGCTATCAATTACATTTCCTGCATCATCGGTTGAAATAGACCAATCTGCAGATGTAATAAATTTCAATCCTTCAGATTTTAATACTTCATACCCGCTATAGGCCAAGAAAAATGCGATTAGGCCCAGAATTACAAGTGAAGAAAGCCCACCAGCAGTAACTATCCTGCGAAAGACTTTATCCGAACGACGTGGTTCGGTAGTTATCTCACGTGGTGCAGGAATTGAAACTGTTGGCGTTGACATTATTTAGGCGAAAGTTCCAGTAACCAAGAAATAAACGCGGCGCGAGACAGATACCGCGTGGTCTGCGAATCGTTCGTAATAACGTCCAAGGAGAGTCAGATCAATCGCTGATTCGACTCCATGCTTCCAAGACGGATCTACTAAAGTTCCGATTAATTGACGATGCAATTTATCCATTTCATCATCATCGCGTTCAACTTCTAGTGACATCACTGTGTCGCGAGTTGCAATTACAACACCTGTCTTGGTTGCAATTTTCTCTGCAGCGGTACCCATCGCTTGAAACATGGGATGGAGTTCTGCCGGAACTGCTCCTCCTGGATGGCGAAGGCGTGCAATCTTGGCAACGTGATGGGACATATCTCCCATTCGCTCCAAATCAGCCGACATACGTAACGCGGTTACGAGCGCGCGCAGATCTGATGCAACCGGTTGTTGCCTTGCAATGATGTCGATGATGCGAGCATCTAATTCATGTTGGAAGGTGTCGATGTGATCATCGGTTGCGATTACTTCTTCTGCCAGCTTTAAATCTGCAGAAAGTATTGCGGTAGTCGCCTTAGAAATAGAAGCGGAGACCATCTGGGTTAGATCAACAAGCGATTGTGAAACACCGTCTAGCTCATCTTGGAATACGGATCGGATAAGTGCCATGGATGCACCGTATTTGGGGCGTATGAATAGATCCCGTCTGGAAAGTGAACGGAAGGTAAACAGAGATTTCGAGGCGCTAGAGTTGGAGCCATGAGGCTGCGCCGCAACTCTGAAAATGAGGAGCAAGACCGCGCCCTGCCACACCTATTAATCAGCGCCCTATCCCAGCTAGATGGGGCCTCAATGATCCTGGCGCCCGGAGATATACCTATCTATCAGAACGAGGCGATCGATCAGCTTGGAATATTGAAAGATAACCGAATTGAAAGCCAGGAACTTTTAGCCTTGATCCGGGTTGTCCGCCGCACCGAGAGTAAACAAGAAGGCGCAATTGAATTTGCGAGGGGGCCAATTGGTGAAGGCAAGCATGAGCTCACGGTAAATGTCATCCCGCTTTCTCAAGATAATTTAGTGCTTGTTCTCTTGAGTGATGAGAGTGAAGCCCAAAGAGTGCATGAAGTTCGCCGAGATTTTGTCGCCAATATTTCGCATGAATTAAAGACGCCGATTGGAGCACTCTCACTTTTAAGCGAAGCGGTGCTTGGCGCCAAAGACGATCCAGAATCTGTTAAGAAATTCGCAACACGTATGCAATCTGAAGCCAAACGTTTAACTGATTTGGTTCAAGAGATCATCCAACTCTCTCGCGTTCAAGATAGTGATCCACTGAAGATCGCGCAAGAATTCGGTGTCAATGATTTGATCAAGGAAGCCATAGACCAATGCAGGACAACTGCTGATGCCCGAAAAATCTCAGTTAATTTCGCTGAATCCATAGATTGTGAAGTTAAAGGAGATCGCGAGCAATTGATCATGGCTATCCATAATTTAGTAGAGAATGCCATCAATTACTCACCCGAAGGCACGACGGTTTCTATTACTTCAAAAGTAGAAAACTCGATCGTTAATATCATGATTACAGATCAAGGTATCGGAATACCAGAATCTGACATAGAAAGAATTTTCGAACGTTTTTACCGAGTAGACCCAGCTAGATCAAGACAGACAGGCGGAACTGGACTTGGGCTTTCTATAGTAAAACATGTGATTAATAAGCACGGTGGGGAAATTACTGTGTGGAGCTCGGAGAATGTAGGCAGTACATTCTCCATTAGGTTGCCTATCTTGACTAATGAATTAGAGAATGGTGAAGTCACTTGACACATATTTTGATTGTTGAAGACGAAGTTTCTTTCTCTGAAGCGCTTGCATTCTTGTTAGGAAAAGAAGGCTTCAAAGTAACAGTTGCTGAAAATGGCCGAGAAGCAATAGAAAAATTTGATGCCTACGGGGCTGATTTGATCCTGCTTGATTTGATGATCCCTGAAGTCTCAGGCACTGAGGTTTGCAGAATAATCCGCACTAAATCTCAAGTACCGATAATTATGTTGACAGCAAAAGATGCTGAAATCGATAAAGTCGTTGGTTTAGAACTTGGTGCAGACGATTATGTGATTAAGCCATACTCTTCTCGCGAATTACTTGCCCGCATTAAGGCGGTCCTGCGCAGAAATTCAAACATCAGCGAGGAATCCCCTGAATCAGCAGTTTTAAACTCTGGCCCTATCCGTATGGATATAGATAAGCATCAGGTTTCTATAAATGGAAATGCAATCTCGCTTCCACTTAAAGAATTTGAACTATTGGAATTCCTACTTCGGAATTCTGGAAGAGTGCTAACCCGTAATCAACTGATAGATCGAGTTTGGGGAAATGATTACTTTGGCGACACCAAGACGCTAGATGTCCATATCAAACGTCTGCGTGCCAAGATTGAATCAGATCCAGCGAATCCAACGATTATTCACACAATTCGCGGACTCGGCTACAAACTCGAAATTTAACGCCCTAGCAAGTTGTCAGTAAATGAATTACCAAACTTATTTGTCGGATCCAACTGAGTTAATAACTTAGTAAAATCACTTACCTTAGGCATGACAGATTTGAAGTGCTCCGGGCTTGCCGAAAATACCTTTCCTAAATGCGGGCGGTATTTAAAGGGCGCAAGTACTGCTTCCACAACTTTAACCATTTCGTAGACAGCATCGACTTTCTTCCATGTGAAGTGAATTCCGATTGAATCGCGTTGATAATGCGGGCTCATCCATAAGTTATCTGCAGCGATTGCGCGAATTTCAGTAACCCATAAAATTTCATTTATTTGTGGAGCAATTTTCTCAAGCGCTGCAATCGCAGCCGGGGCATCCTTGCGATCGACAAAGAATTCACTTTGAATCTCATCGCCAGCACTTGGTGTGAACTCCATCTTAAAATGTGGCAATCGCAAATGCCAAGGTCCACTTAACGCCATTTGTTCGGTACATGGCTCAGGATTCAATCCTGGAAGCGGGTGGCGATTAGATGTAGCTGGATATGCTTCAAATAAACCTGATGGCGCTTTATTGCCGCTTCTAAACTTCGCCCAGACTTCTCCCCCACCAGCTGCTGCCCATGTAGTGAAGTAACTAACGCTGTAAGCCAAAGACATTATCTCGTCAATGTTGGCTGCATAAGTTTCGCGCGACATGCCACGATAAACAGTCTGCTCAATATTAAATGTTGGCTCAATCGCTAAATCAACAGTCGTAACAATTCCAACCAAACCTAAACCGACTACATAACCCGAAAAATCTGGATCTTCTGAAGTAATCTCCTTAACATTTCCATCCGGCAGAACTACCTGTAATCCTCGGACCGCGGTAGCTAAATTCCCATTTCCAACGCCAGATCCATGCGTCGCCGTTGCAATTGCTCCTGCCACAGAAATATGTGGCAGAGAAGCCATGTTATGTATCGCCCAGCCGCGTTCATGCAGCGCAATCGCGAGAGTTCCATATTTCATTCCTGCTGGCACGCTAACGATCGCACGATCTTTATCGATGACAATATCTTGCGGCATATTTTCCAAAGTGACTGAAACCGAATTTGTGTCGGCGATTGCATTAAAGCAATGGGCGCTGCCGCGTGCTCTGATCTTCGATTCCTTCGCAACTAAACTTGCCAATTCTTCGACAGTTGCTGGCGAATAAGTATGTGAATCCTGAAAAGTTACAATTCCCGCCCAATTCTTCATTACCCAATAACTCCTGTCGCTAGTCCCACCAGAACTAGGGTACCTAAGGCAATCCGATAGTAAATAAATGGAGCAAAGCTCTTCGTAATTACATATCTCAATAACCAAGCGATTACCGCATAACCAATAACAAAGGCGATCACCGTTGCTACTAAAGTTTGAGGCAAGGTAAATACCTGGCTTGTGGCATCTTCGCCAAGTGCGCCCTTCAGTTCATACAGCCCGCTACCAAACACTGCGGGAAGTGCTAATAAAAAGGAGTAACGAAGCGCTGCTTCGCGGCTGTAACCAAGGAAGCGCCCCATTGCGATAGTTGCACCAGATCTTGATACACCCGGCACCAGCGCTAAAGATTGGGCTAGACCATAGAGAATTCCATGTGCAGGAGTTAGTTGATGCAACTCACGCTCGACCTTGCCGTACTTATCTGCGAGTCCGAGAATTACACCAAAGATAATCATTACTGATGCAATTAACCAAAGCGCGCGGAAATCATTCTTAATTACATCTTGACCCAAATAACCGAGCGCAACAATTGGAAGTGAGCCAACAATAATTAGCCAGCCCATACGAGCATCACGCGTTTCGGCGCTTTCTAAGTGGCGGCGCGAAATCTGATTCAGCCATGCTTTAACAATTCTGAGTATGTCGCTTCTAAAGTAGATCAAAACAGCAAGTTCAGTACCAATTTGAGTGATTGCGGTAAATGTTGCGCCAGGATCTTGATTGGTACCAAATAACTCG
This sequence comes from Actinomycetota bacterium, assembly GCA_009698295.1. Classification (GTDB taxonomy): domain Bacteria; phylum Actinomycetota; class Actinomycetes; order Nanopelagicales; family Nanopelagicaceae; genus Planktophila. The sequence continues at coordinate 17,297 of WLQO01000003.1, forward strand.
CCCGCAATGCGAATATGAGCGCTGGATGAGATTGGCAGAAACTCAGTAAGGCCTTGCAAAATTCCTAGAAATATAGCTTCTAGCATCAAATCCTCTTCCTGATTTAAGCAATTGCACAGTCATCAACCTCTCAAACAATACACTTAATTCATTATGAGTTTGGGATTAGTGCTTCTATTAATCTTGATCGGATTCCTGATCGGGCTTTCCAAGACCGCTATTGGCGGGATCGGCATGATCAATGCTGCTTTATTAGCAACTATTTTGCCAGCAAAAGAATCGACTGGAGTGATGCTTGTCTTGCTCATAACAGGTGACTTATTTGCAATTGGTGTCTACAAGAAGCACGTTGAATGGAAAGTTCTGCAAAAACTCATTTGGCCTGTGATCGCCGGAGTTTTATTCGGAGCATATTTCTTATCTCATTCAACTGATCTCTCACTTAAAAGAACCATTGGCTGGATTGTTTTAATACTTGTAGTTCTCTATCCAATTAGTCAACGACTGCAGCGTCAAGATATTGATATCAGCGTGAAATACCCAAAGCCATTACGGAATGTATTGGGATCTATGGCTGGTTTTATGAGTATGGTTGCAAATGCTGGTGGTCCGCCGATGAGTATTTACCTACTTCTGCGAAGAAATTCAGTTATGAACTTCCTAGGCAACACCGCTTGGTTCTTCTTTGCAATAAACCTATTCAAATTGCCATTTACATTGGGACTTGGTCTCTTAGATTTTCATTCATTTCATTACATTTTCCCCGCTTTGCCCGCGGTTCCGGTTGGTGCGATTGCCGGCCGGAAATTAATTTCAAGAATCAACCTTGATCTCTTTCAGAACATAACCCTTGTAACCGCAGCTGCGGCTGGCTTAAATTTAATTCTTAGATAGCCAGTGCACTTCTAAATAGTCTTTGCAAAAGACAAGTAGTCATGGCCAACACCCTCTTCGATAAAAAGATTCTTTTGCGTTCCTTCAAAGTTCCAACCAGCTTTTTCAAACGCTCTGCGCATAGCAATATTTGAGATCTCAGTTGAGCCTTCTAGCCGATGAAAGTTGTTCACTTTCGCCCAATCCCAAGCCAACTCAAGTGCTTTCGTTCCAGCACCTTTTCCTTGTGCTGCGACAGCAATATCAATTCCAATATGGGCCACTCCATCTGGCATTGTTCTATCACAATGGCGAAGTTGCACATCCCCGATTAATTCGCCGTCATTATCAAGAGCTAGATGCATGTAATGATCAATCCATTTTCCTGCCCCATCGAAGCGAACCTTAAAGCGAAGCTTGGCGTCAGGAGTTTCCAGCCCACGTACTTGGCAGGCACGCTCAAACTCTTCTTCCTTATATGGGCGAAGTTGAAAACTCATAGATTTAACTTTATGGCAAAAAGGCAAGATCTACTAAGATAGAAATATGACTCAATCACCTTTCCTTTATATGAAGGAAAATTCACAGACGGTACTTTGGAATGATTCGGCTGACCCGAAGGAGCTAAAAGAAGCTCTCACTTGGGGAATTGTGGGAGCGACGTGTAACCCGATTATTGCGCTAAGCGCAATCAAGGCCGATAAAGATTATTGGGTTGGCCGCATCAAGGAATACGCCAAAAACCATCCTGCTGCCACAGATGATCAAATTGGGTGGGCCATGGTCGAAGAACTTTCTGTTAGCGCTGCCAAGATTCTTGAGCCGGTCTTTGAAAAATATAACGGGCGCAATGGGCGACTTTCAATTCAAACGGATCCACGCAATTTCCGCGATCCCAAAGCGCTAGCTGATCAAGCAGTTGAATTCTCTAAAATTGCAAAAAATATCATTGTTAAAATTCCAGTTACTTCCGAAGCTATTAGCGCTTTCGAAGAAGCGACATACCGCGGCGTCAGTTTAAATGCCACCGTTTCATTCTCGGTCGCACAAACCATTGCTGTAGCAGAAGCTATTGAACGTGGGCTAAAGCGTCGCGAAGCCGAAGGTTTAGATATTTCCCAGATGGGTCCAGTCTGCACAATCATGCTTGGCCGCGTTGATGATTGGGTGAAAGTCTCCGTAGAAAAATCTGGAGTACTAATTGATCCAGGCGTTATGGAATGGGCTGGTGTTGCCGTCTTCAAACACGCGCATCAGATTTATAAGCAACGTGGGTACCGCACACGTTTACTTTGCGCAGCCTTTCGCAATCACATGCATTGGAGCCAAATAATTGGTGGAGATGCCGTTATCTCTCCCCCATTTGGTTGGCAGGTAAAGATTAATAAGTCAGGAATTATTCCTAACCCAAATAGCATCGAAGAGCCTGTAGATCCAACAATCTTAAAGACGTTGCAAACTTTGCCAGAATTTAACAAGATGTATGACGTTGATGGATTGAAGGAAAGTGAGTTCACCAATTTTGGCGCAACGTTGCGCACTCTGCGTGGATTCTTGCAATCTGCAAATGATTTAGAAGCCTTTGTTCGCGATGTAACGGTTCCTAATCCGGATAAGTAAATATGGAAGAGTTTGAGCAAGAAGTAATCGAGCGCTGGGGCGACACGGATGCCTACAAGCAATCCAGCGCTCGTACTTCCAAATACACCCAAGCAGATTTTGCTGCCGCAAAGATTGATCAAGAAGCCGCAACTGAATTATTCGTATACGCCTTTGGAAACGGTTTAGCCGTTGACTCTGAGAAATCCCAGGCAGCAGTTGCGGCTCACAGAGCCGCGATTTCAAAGTGGTTCTATGAATGCTCGGTCGAAATGCAGAAGAATTTGGCTCTGATGTATCTGGCTGATCCACGCTTTAAGAAGTACTACGACGGCCGAGTAAATGGACTAGCCCAATACGTACACGATGCGATCTTGGCTCAGTAATCCACATCATCTAGTAAAATTTCCGCCATGACATTTACAGGATTTAATTTTCTCAGCGCTCTGATTGCCTTCGGATTCTCATTCGTAAGTGGCGCCATATGGTTTGGACCAAAAACTTTCTACCCAATCTGGATGAAAGAACGCGGGATCGCTTCGGGCCAGCTAAATTCAAATCAAAATAAGCCAGTACTACTTTTCGGTGGCACAATAATCGGCGTTCTAATTCAGACGCTGACTTTGGGCCTAATTATTAACTCCATCGAGCGAGCCGGCGCTGATATTGGTATTTCCGACGGAGCTGGCATCGGATTCGCACTCGGCGTTGGAATAGCCATGTTTGCTTCGCTTTCGCACAGACTCTTTGGCGGAGAAAACCTAAAAGTTTGGCTGATTGAAACCCTCAACGACGCTATTAACTTAACCGTGGCTGGTGCAATCATCGCCTACTTTAATTAATGAAGCGGACGTAACTCAACTTTTCTATTGCATGCGTGAGACGCATCAAAGGCAAGTTTTTCAGCGATATCAGCATCGGCTGCTTCTATTACCCATAAGCCGCTGAAGTTTTCTGCTGAATCAAAGAGTGGTTTTCCGGTACTCAGGTTTGCACCACTTCGGTTATCTATCACAGTTGCAGTTTCAGGTGCATGTAGCCCCCATGCAAAGATAAATTGACCGTTAGCGCGAAGGCGATCATTGAACTTATCTATCTCAACCATCTCTGCAGGTGTTCCGGAATTAGACATATCGTCGATTACAGATATTAAGAATTTCATATCAAAATTATATTTGATGCAAGTTGTTATAGGGACTATTTACATCCAAGAATTTAAAACTAACGCTTTGCAATACGCTTTTTTATAAAATCCGAAGCGAAGACAATCGGAGCAACTCCAAGACGATTGCCGAGTCCGAAATAGATTGGAAGAGCTATCGCTCCAGATACCGCCAAAGTTACGAGCGAGGTAAGCAGATTTGGAGATTCAATATTGAGCAAATTTTCAAGAACCGGTGCGACCAGCAAACTTGGTGCGAAGGCAATCGCAGAAATAACTGCAATTGTTATTACATCTTTCTTTAGGCTCAAACTTCCGATCCGCTTAGTTAAAAGGTGTCGTGCCCAAAGGGAACTAGCCAGATATCCGATTCCAAAGGAAACTGCGATTCCGACTGTAATCAAGCGAATCGGCAGTAAGAAGTAGCCAAGAATTGCACATGAGATAGTCACAATATTCATAACCATTGTGATTCCGGCTGGTGTCTTTGTATCTTCAAAGGCATAGAAACCGCGCAACATAACGTAAGAGCTACAGAATGGGATGAGCCCCAGAGCAAACCCAGAGAGAATCAGACCAATTTGGCTTGCATCTTGGGTGCGTGAACCAGCAAAGATGAAATGAGCGATTGGAGAGCCTAAAAATAGAAATGCAAAAGCAGATGGAATGATTAATGAATACAAGTGTAAAAGAGTCTGCTCAATGTCATCGCGAACTTCTGTAATCCGCGATTCAGCAGCAAATCGCGAAATTCGCGGAAGCAACGCTGTTACGAACGAGACGGCAATAATTGAATGTGGGAGCAAGAAGATGAAGTGCGCATTCTGATATGGAGTAAAACCAACACCGACATCAATGCCAGAATTCTTGGCTCGAACTGATGCTGCCGTAGCAAGATTTACAATCACGATAAAACCAATTTGATTAATCAGTACAAAAATCATTGTCCACTTTGCTAGATGAGCGGACTTACCAAGGGAGGACCAGTGAAAGTTTGGACGGAGTTTGACGCCGGTTTTGGCGACGACTGGAATAAGAATTGCAGCTTGCGCAATCGCTCCAAGAGTTGTGCCTAAACCTAAGAGCATCTTGGCGGATGAACTTATAACTCCATCCGCAGCATCTGGCGCTACCGCCATAAACCCAATTAGAACGCCAATGACAATAATGTTGTTGAGTACCGGTGCCCACATCATTGGGCCAAAACTTCCTCTAGCGTTAGCTATCTGACCAAGCAGAGTGAATAGCCCAAGGAAAAGTATTTGCGGCAGACAATAACGAGTAAAGAGAACAGTCAACTCAAATTCATTCTCCAGACCACTTCCCCCAAATTTGGCGGCATAAAGTCGAACTACAAGTGGCGCAGCGATAACACCAACAAGAGTGGCTATTCCCAGAAGTGTGAAAGTTGCGGTCGCGAGTTGGGAGACATATGAATTACCGCCGTCTTTGCTCTTCATTTCTCTTACGATTTGTGGCACAAAGACAGCGTTTAGTGCACCGCCTGCAACCAAAATATAGACAACGGTTGGAACAGTGTTAGCAACCGCGAAGGTGTCGCCAAGGATCGCAGTTCCCAGCGCAGCGACTAAAAGTAAGCTCCGCGCCAAACCGGTAACTCGCGAAACGATTGTTCCAAGAGCCATAATGGCAGAAGACCGCAATACAGATTTTTCGCTCATTTTTGATTTATCTAACGATAATCTGATCAAAAGTCGTAGTTGTATATCGAACGCGAACCTGCAATTCATCGCCAGGTTTTAGTTGGAGTGAACCGCTGCAAGTTAATAGTGAACATTGCATATGTGGAGGTTCTAGGAAATTCAATTCTTTTCCGGCAAAGCGGTATGGACTCCTCATTTTGCCAAGCGCCAATTCAAGTGCGCGCGCAATAATTTTTATGCGACCAATTAGGGAGTTATCACTCTGCGGTGCAGTAAGCCCGATTCCATGTGCTGTTCCACCGCTTGCGACAATTACATTGCCGCGCACTTTTCGTTGCCTGTAACCAGCTGCGCCTTTAATCTCGTGATTCTCAAGAACTGTCGCAGTGGCATCAAGGGCTGACTCGGCACCGAGCCAGAACGAGGTACCTATTCTTTCGCGGAAAGTCAGAGATGGGAAATGCTTTTCAACTCGATCGACTTCATAAAGATGCGAAATCCAAACAATACTTCCTGCAGGCAAAAGTTGAAGCACTGAACTAAGCCAATTGCGGTCAATCTTTGCAATCGGCAGGTGCAAGGTGAAACCTCTTAACGTCAAGGCACGATCTTTAACAATTGCAAGTGCGCGATTTAGATCTGAGATATCAATTCCGTGACGGTTAAGTGGAGTAAGAATTTCGACAATAACATTTCTTTTCTGGTCAACGCTTTGCATCTGTTCAATGCTTGATACTGTCTGGATAACTTTAGAATCCAAATCAACATTGGCTGCGAAATCGGGCGAAAGTACAATGATTTCGCCTGCGAAAGCGGTGCGTACTTGTGCAACTTCACTTGCCAGACCAACGGCAACTGCATCTACGCCGAGGCGAGTTGATTCAGCGGCAAGAAAAGCTAATCCAAAACCGTATCCATTTCCTTTGATCACCGGTACGAGTCCTGGTTTTGCGCTGACCATCGCGCCGAGATGCGAACGCCACTTTTCTCCGTCGACGTGTAGTAAAAGTGGCATAACCGTAGGTTACTTGCGAATACGCAGATATGTCGCGAAGGCGAGCGACCAGAACTTACTTATTGGCTTCTCCCATTCGCCAACGAGTTGGCGGGCATATCCACCAGTGCCTACTTTGAATTGAATCAGTCCAACATGGGGGTCGTTCGGATCCAAGGTCGGTGTGATGCCTCTTAAGTCGTAACACGCAGCCCCACTAGACATTGCATCTTTCATCATTGCCCATTGAACTGCGTTACTTCCGCGAGCTTCACGACCAAAGGCTGAAGATGCACCATACGAATACCAATAATGATCGCCGACTTGAATTGCAATTGTTGATGCGATGATCTGGCCTTGCCACTTTGCTAAGAAAAGTTTCAGATGAATTTCGTATCGGTTTAGCTCATCCCACATGCGTTCAAAATAACGCAGCGGCCGCGGAATGAAATTATCTCGCTTGGCTGTTTCCAGATAAACCTTATGAAATTCAGCAAGATCGTCTCTGCCTCCACGGAATACTTCGACTCCTTCTTTCTCGGCTTTCTTAATATTTCTGCGCCATTGTTGATTAAACCCAGAAGAAAGACTTTCTTCATCTTGGTTTCGCAGATCCAATTGAAATACAAAATTAGGCTGGCCTTCACTAAATCCAGTCTCTGATACAACTGAGCGCCAGCCTGCGCTCTTAAAACTTTCAAGCGCCGCCCGGCCGCTTTCGTACTCACTTGTTGCATCCGTCGTCAGTAAGGAACTAGCGTGATCCGAAGCAAGTGCAGCCTTAATAACCTCAGGCTCCCAGTCACGATATGCAATAGCAGGGCCAATTCGTAAAAGAAAAATATTCTGGTCCTTGGAAAATTCCTCTAGCGCCGCCAAAACTTTTCCTTTATGCGAATGGTTCGGTAAAAATAGGGGGCCTTCGGGAATATAACCAAATGATTTACCAACAACCGGAAGCGCCCGCGTTAAAAGTAGCGCAACTCCAATAAGTGATGTGTCAGCATAAATACCAAGAGATCGGCTCTTCCAATCGGCTTTAACCGCTCCCCATTCGGGAAGTTGCAGAAAAGATGCGTTTGGCAGTTCTACGATGAAATTGCGATGCAACTCTTGCGAGATTGATCGAATCTCTATTTGCATTGGCCCATCTTACCTTTTCGAGCAACCCAAGGTTTTCCGCTCGAATTTATGAAGATTTAAATGATTTTGGATCGTAAATCAGAGAATAAAGCGCCATCGAATTTTTACCATCCTGCGATGTGGGTTCGAATATGGAATCCTGAGGTCCAGCGATCGCTAAAACCATTCCATCGGCTTCAACAACTTTACTGCCATAAAGAGGCGGTTCATTAGGGTTTTGCGCTCTTTCAAAATCTGCCTTTGCGAAGTAATAAACCCCGGCGAACCCATGCAATGTTCCATCATCTGCTTTATATTTTATATATACCTGAGCGAAGGCACCGGCTGCGCGAGCTTGGGCAGTAAATTCACTTGTCGAATTACTCTCCATATTTTCAACGGACAATCGCTTAGCGATTTCTGATGGCACCATTAAAGAATACGGCGCTGGCGCAAGCGACACATCTACCATTTGAGATGAGCTATTCGAGCAAGATGCAAGCAGAAGTAAAAGTGCCGGAATTAGCGCAAACTTGGCTCGCTGCAATTTTTCACCTCTCCTGCGCTTTACTTCTAATTCTAACAGCGCAGTAGAAGTCCTGAACTTGTATCGCTCTCAATAATGACGCAAATTGATCGCAGGGAATGGAAGAGTCGCTCTACAAGCCGAATCAGATATCCCGCTCGCGCCAAGCCAAGACCATTGATGGCATAGATGAAAAAGCAAAGAGGGTAGCAATTACTAGATAGCTTCCATCATTTCCTTTTGCTTGAAACATTTGCAACTCAGGCCCAAAGAGCATCAGTAGCAATAGCCCCAGAACTACATAGCCCATTGCGTAGTAGGCGTATCGGAATGAGGTGTCTCGCACCTTAATTTGGCGTTCGTCTAGAAGTTCATTAGGCGCGTCTCCTATGCCCCTAACGCTTATGCGAAGGAACAAATAGCCCACTAGAACAGCAAAAATAACGAATATTGCCGTAACGCTGTAAACAACAATTTCAGCTCCGCTTGATAAGTTCATATTCGTTTTCAAAGTGGGCCAGTAACTTCCCATCGACACTGCAATAAGGCCCACAACCATCAGGGCAACCAGAGCTCTGCGATTTCGCTGAGGTCGCAGCCATCCGTATTTTGAGTTCTCATCAGTTAGTAAAGATTTCACTCCTTTTTCAGTAACGCCCTCAAACCAATAAATCTTGTTCTTCTTTGACATCCTTACTTTCCTTTCTTGAATGGGGTGAGTGAAAAGAGCTCTGATACTTCATGATTTAACGACTTTGCAATACGTATAGCGAGAACAAGTGATGGGCTGTATTCCTCACGTTCTAAGTAGCCAATGGTTTGGTAGTGCACTCCAGCCTTATTGGCGAGATCTTGCCTTGATAGGCCTAAAGCAACACGTGATTCTTCAATGCGGTTATAGACCGGCTCTTCTGGATTGCGACTCATGTTTATAGCATATATGCTATGTAGCATTAATGCAATATATAAAGAAATGTCGCCCTATAAGCCGTAAGAATTGGAAAAGGCCCCGATCTCTCGAGGCCCTCCCATGCAAATCTGGTGCAGCTCTTTTGACCCTTACCAATAGATCGAGCTGAAACAGTTAAGACTGTGGTGGAGACGACGGGGTTCGAACCCGCTCCGCTTGTTTGGTAAACGAACAGGCTGCCAATTACAACACGCCACCAACACGGGAGCGAAGTTACGGCTTTGCCAACCTTAGGAAATGTTCAGCAATGGAAACTGTGGATAAGAATTGAAATGGGAAGCAAAAGGGAGTCGGCATTAAGCCAACTCCCAATTACTACCAAACAAGCGGATTCCAATTATTGCATAACTTATCAGTTACTCGCAGTAACTAAATGTAAAGAAGAGTCGCCCTATAAGCCGGATTTGGAGTAGATGACTTATGGTCAAGGCAAATTATTTTCGTAAAACTATGGACATTCCATTTTGCAGAGATTGCATATTCGCATTCAGATACACTCTTCCTATTGTCCGTTTGCTTCAAAATACAACGAAGTAGAGGAGTATTTCTAATTTGATTAGCTTGCGCCCCTGGCAAAATGATGACTTAGAATATTTTTATCAGATCTATTCGCGTACAGAAGTTGCGCGTTGGGTTGGCGCTCAACCGCGAAGAGTTGTTGCAAATTTAGAAGAAGCTCAAACTAAATTAGCTTCTTATCAAAAGCTCCACAACGAAAGCACCTATCCATGTGGCCTTTGGGCGATAATTCCGGCTGGTAGCAATGCACCTGTTGGAACCGCCCTGCTGTTGCCACTGAAAAAAGATGGAGTTATTACAGATCAATTTGAAATCGGATGGCACCTTCATCCAGATTGGTGGGGCAAGGGATTGGCTACCGAATCTGCAAAAGTTCTCTTGGCTCTAGCGAAAGAGGCTGGGATTTCTAGAGTACTAGCTCTCTGCGATCCAGATAACGATAAATCTTTTGCAGTTATGCAACGACTACAAATGCATGATGGTGGAATTACAGAAGATTGGTACGGGCTCCCATTGCGCCAAGCAATTTGGTTAGAAAAAGAAGAGTCGCCCTATAAGCCAGATTTATAACAGCTTTCGGCGATCTTCAATTAGGTCAAAGTAAACGAGCACAATCTCGGTTTCATCTTTAATTGGCAATCCGAGCTTTGACCAAAATCCAAGATGGCTGGTTCTGAAATCGTCACCACTTAGGTCGCCTTCTGCCTCTGCCAGAGCAAATTCATCTGGAACATCTTTAAATTTCTTAACTTCAACGCGAGTTGCTTGAATTGTTGCAATGTGTCGATTCTGGTTATCGAGAACAGCTAATTGTTCACCAACAGTTTCAATTGGTTCATTTTCAGCTTGATAGTCCCATTCAAGGGTTCCGGCTGTTGCTCTCTTGTTGCCATCTAGAATTAGTGAAATTAGTTTGTCACGGGATTCACCGGGGTTGCCAAATTCGACTGTGCGCAAACCATTAACTATTGGAAATGTCATAACGTCAAGATTACTGGATTGAAAAGAAGAGTCGCCCTATAAGCCGGAGACGACATTGTTATGCATGAGGTCACTCTCAAAAAATGTAATTGCCCTCAAATTAGCCCCAAAAGGAATGCCCTAAGAGTTGGTACTTAAATTCTGTCCAGTAATTTCCCTATGGCTGCCATCACACCACGGTTTGTCTTTGCTCAATGAGCAGCCACAAAATTTGATATTTTCTTTAGTTTCTAGGATATTACCTTCAGCATCTACAAAATCTACAGCTCCGAGAATTTTAATAGAGCCGCTTACTGGGTTAATATAAATAGTCGGATTTGCCATGTGTATCCGCCTCCTTATTTCAAATAATCGTAAACTGGATGCCAATCTGACTGGTGAGGAAATTTAGAGATGAAAAGGTTCCTAATGGGAATCATGACTAACACTAAGCTTCACATTGCTAAATTCTATCTTATGCAGAGATAATTCCTGTATGGAAACCGTAGAAGTTCGCTTCTTCGCCGCTGCACGAGCGGCTGCAAAAACTGACCAGATTTACTTGGACGCGGCCACACTCCAGGAGATTCTTACTACGTGCATTGCGAATTTTCCAGAACTCGGGCGTGTTATCCCTCAATGTTCTTTCTTGGTTGATGGAGTGGCAAATCATGATCGTGGCATGATGATTAATTACGGAAGTCAAATTGATGTACTGCCTAAATTCGCTGGTGGTTGATTTTATCCGCCGATAGCCGACATCGGCCGTCGTGGTTGAATGAAACTCGGATTGTTAATTCCATGACCTGGAAGTTTTCCTGCAATTGTTTTGTGAAAACGCTCAGATATTTCTTGAGCAATCTCTTGGCTAGAAAGATTGGGGTTGCGCAAAACTTTACGTAAGTCCATCTCCTCTAAAGA
>WLQO01000030.1 GCA_009698295.1 Actinomycetota bacterium
ACAGTAACGAATCATGCCAAATGTTCCGACTTTATCTAGAACACCTAAGAGCAATACAGAAGTACCTGGAGTTGCTGATTTTGCTGCATCTGGAAGCCAGGTATGGAGTGGCCAAAGTGGGGCTTTGATTGCAAAGGCGATAAAGAATCCAAGGAAAAGTGCATTCTCCATCATTGGGGTAAGCACGGTGTTCAAGCCAGCGAGCGTTGTGATGTCGAAGGTTCGGTTTCCATAACGAGTCGACATCACGAAAATGCCAATGATGGAGGCCAACATTAGGAGACCACCGAAAAGGCTATAGAGCAAGAATTTAACTGCTGCAGCAGCGCGTTCGCCTGAGCCGAATCCACCAATTAGGAAGTAAACCGGCACCAACATTGCTTCAAAGAAAACATAGAACAAGAAGACATCGGTCGATGCAAATACGCCGATCATCATCGTTTCCAGAACCAGGATAAGTGAGTAGAAAGTCTTCGCGCTCCAACGTCCGCCTTCAGATTCGTTCCATCCGGCTATAACCACGATTGGAGTTAACAGAACTGACATAAGGATTAGCACTAACGCGATTCCATCCACGCCAAGTGCATAGTTGATTCCAAAGGCTGGAATCCATTGGTATTTCTCCACAAATTGGAAACCTGTTGTATTGAAATCAAATTTAACTGTCATCAGTATTCCGACTAGGGCTACTAAAACAGTGGTGGCTAGCGCAATTTGCTTGGTCAATAAAACATTTGTCTTTGGCGTGAAGGCCAAGGCAGCGGTGCCAAGTAAAGGCAGAAACATAGAAAGCGTTAATAAGTTCATATCTGCGAAGTTCATTGTGTGACCACCCAAATTGCGGTGATTAGCGCGGCAGCGCCAACCAGAATTAACATCGCGTAGCTGCGAACAAATCCAGTTTGCGTCTTGCGAAGGGAAGTACCTGATCCGATCGCCATTTGCCCGATCCCACGCACTGCACCGTCTACGACGCTTTCATCGACTTTAACCAATGCGGCTGTAATCACTTGGCCAGGGCGCATGAATAGCGCTTCGTTAATATCATCTTGCAACAAGTCACGACGTGCGATGCGTGTAAATACTGAAACGTCAACAGGGGCAACTGAGTCCACATCTGAAAGCTGGTACTTCATAACGGCAATAGCCACGCCTATTGCGACCATTAATAGCGCCAAACCAGAGACGACCATCGGTGAGAGAAGTTCTTCATGCTCGCCATGGCTTTCAAATAACGGTTCTAGCCAGTTCTTTAAAGCGCTACCACGTGATAACAAGAAACCTGAAGTAACTGAACCAATTGCAAGAATCGCCATTGGCAGCCACATAAGTATTGGTGACTCGTGTGGATGTTGGCTATCGTCCCAACGCTTTGAACTTGTGAATGTCAAAATCATTACGCGCGTCATATAGAAAGCGGTGATCGCTGCACCAAGAAGCGCGGTTGAGCCAAGCAAGATTCCTTTTATTCCGCCTGCATTAAATGCAGTCTCAATTAACATATCTTTAGAGTAGAAACCAGCAAATGGTGGAACTCCGATAATCGCCAAATATCCAAGACCGAAGGTTATAAAAGTAATCGGCATAAATTTACGCAGCGCTCCGTACTTTCGCATATTCACTTCATCATTCATGCCGTGCATGACAGAGCCTGCACCAAGGAACATACCGGCTTTAAAGAAGCCGTGGGTTAGTAAGTGCATAATTGCGAAGGCATAACCAGCAGGACCGAGGCCAGCACCCAAAATCATGTAACCAATCTGCGACATTGTTGAAGCAGCAAGTGCTTTCTTGATGTCATCTTTAGCTGTACCGACAAGAGCTCCGAACATCAAAGTAATCGCACCAACTATTACAACCAATAGCTGCGCAGTTGGTGCGGCATCAAAGACAAAGTTAGAGCGAACAATTAGGTAAACACCCGCGGTGACCATTGTTGCTGCGTGGATCAGAGCAGATACCGGAGTCGGGCCGGCCATCGCATCGCCTAGCCAAGCTTGCAATGGAAATTGTGCTGACTTTCCAACTGCAGCAACGAGCAACATAATTCCGATCGCCGTCATCGTTGATTCAGATGCGTGATGTGCATGTTCTTTTACGCCAGCGAATGAAACGGTGCCGAGGCTAGCGAAAGCAATCATGATCGCAAATGACAAGCCCATATCGCCAATACGGTTCATAACAAAGGCTTTTTTAGAGGCAGTTGCATATGCAGGCTTCTGATTCCAGAAACCAATTAATAGGTATGAAGCTAGACCAACGCCTTCCCAACCAACATAAAGATTTAGGTATGAATCACCGAGAACCAAGAGCAACATGGCCGCGATAAAGAGGTTTAAGTAAGCAAAGAAGCGGCGGCGATCGTGATCGTGTGACATATAAGAAATTGAATAGATATGGATCAGAGTTCCAACACCGGTGATCAATAGAACGAAACAGATCGAAAGTTGATCAAGAAGAAGTGATGCATCAACGTTAAATGAGCCAACGCTTATCCAAGAGAAAAGCTTCTGGGTTACTGGACGAGATTCGGTTGAGCGCCCCAACATTCCTGAAAGTTGGATCAAGCCAACGCCAAATGAACTTGCCGAAAGCGCAGTGGCTAGTAAATGTCCCCACTTGTCAGCGCGACGACCTAAGAGAAGTAGCGAGAGCGCGCCAAAGAGTGGCAGTGCAATTAGGTAAACGAGTCCGTTATTAGTCGCCATGGTTATCGCTTCAACAAACTAGCATCATCAATTGATGCTGATCGACGGGAACGGTAAATGGTGACGATAATCGCGAGCCCAACAACGACTTCGCAAGCGGCAACCACCATCGTAAAGAAAGCAACTACCTGCCCATCAAGTGTTCCGTTGATTCGCGAAAAGGTAACTAAAGTTAAATTGGCTGCGTTAAGCATTAGTTCAACACACATAAATACGACAATCGCATTGCGCCGAACAACGACTCCAACCGCGCCGATCGTAAACAAGATTGCAGATAAGTAAAGATAATTATTGATATTCATTACTTCTCCTCCACAACCGTTGTGTCGACGTTATCGAGTTGGAATTGGCTTGAATCGATTACATCTCCGCGGGCTTTAAGCGTTGCAGATATAGAAGATGGCGCTGGTGTGCCATCTGGCAGAAGTGCTGGAACATCGACTGCGTTATGTCGTGCAAAAACTCCAGGGCCAGGCAGACCAGCTGCGCCAGCGAGTGATCCGCTGCGGAAGCGATTTACCGCTTGTTCGCGCTGAGTTGGTCGCGCATTTGTTCGTTGATGATGCGCCAGAACCATTGCTCCCAGAGCGGCAGTAATCAATAACGCAGATACAACTTCAAATGGCCAAACATATTTTGAGAAGAGGAGTTCGGCCAGACCTTGCACATTTCCTAAAGCGTTTGCGCCTTCCAGCCCAACTGCTTGTCGTCCCAAAGTGGCATGGCCGAGAAGTGAAACCAAAAGTCCACCGAAACCAACGGCCGCTGTAATCGCTATTGGGCGCAGTCCAGTAATTGTTTCAGTTAGCGAATCTGATGAATCAACGCCAACCAACATAAGAATAAAGAGGAAGAGCATCATGACCGCACCGGTGTAGACGATTACTTGCACGATGCCTAGGAAGAGCGCATCTTGAGCAATGTAGAAGATCGCTAAAGTAATCATGACCCAAGCGAGCAAGAGCGCGGAGTGAACTGCTTTCTTAACTAAAAGCATTCCAAGCGCTGCTAATACTGCAAGCGGTGCTAAAAACCAGAAGAGCGCAGTCTCTGGACTTTGAATAGTCAGTAACGGTTGCATTACTTGATCTCCTGTGAAGGATGGGCTTCTGTGACATCGCCGTTGTAATAATTAGTATCTGTCATGCCTGGATACATTGGATGCGGTGGTGGCAACATGCCAGCACGAAGTGGACCGAGTAGATCATCTTTTTCAAAAATTAACTTGCTGCGGGTTGAATCTGCAAGTTCGTACTCATTTGTCATTGTCAGCGCACGAGTAGGGCAAGCTTCTATGCAAAGGCCGCAGAAGACACAACGCAGGTAGTTAATTTGATAGACCTTGCCGTAGCGCTCTCCTGGAGACATTTGATGGTCTGGAGTGTTATCTGCGCCTTCAACATAAATCGCATCTGCTGGGCAAGCCCAAGCACAGAGTTCGCAACCAATGCATTTTTCCAAACCATCTGGATGGCGATTTAATTGGTGACGCCCATGGAAACGTTCGGCTGTTGGTTCTTTAACTTCCGGGTACTGAACAGTGTTCACCTTTTTAAACATAGTAATAAAAGTGACCCAGAAGCCCTGTAATTGAGCCCAGATGCTCTTGGCGCCAGGTTGATCAACCTTTTCATATGCAACTGAAGTGATATCTACATCTTTAGAAATTTGTTTAGAGATTTGCGGTTGCACTGAATTAGATTCGTTCTGATCAGCCACGATCGCCTCCTTGGTTAGAAACATTGATGGTGGTTATTTCAGATGGAAGTGAAGGGACCGCGAAGTTTGGTTCTGATGGCGTTGGATGCACCACAGAGTCACGCTTCTTCTTTGAATTCTCAAATGCGGTGGATATTCCAAGAACAATCAGCACGACTACGCCGGCGAAAGCGAAGGTGACCGGTCGTGATTGGCTGGTAGTTGAAATTACTCGCAGAGTTGCAACAACCAAGATCCAGAGCAGTGATACTGGGATTAAAACTTTCCAACCAAATTGCATGAACTGGTCGTAACGCAGGCGCGGTAACGTGCCGCGTAACCAAACAAAGACAAAGAAGAAGAAGAGAACCTTTATAAAGAACCAAATAAGAGTGAACCAGCCACCGAGCCATTGCTCAGTAAAGCCAAGTCCTGGGAAGGCGTGATATCCACCAAGGAACAAGGTTGTGGCAAGCGCTGAAACTGCAATGATATTTACATATTCGGCCAAGAAGAAGAGCGCGAATTTAAGTGATGAATATTCAGTATGGAATCCACCAACGAGTTCGCCTTCAGCTTCAGCTAAATCAAAAGGTGCGCGGTTTGTTTCACCGACCATAGAAATGGCGTAAATAACAAATGATGGGAAGAGAACTAGTCCGTACCACCAGGTGTCCTGTTGGGCTTGAACGATACTTGAAGTCGACATCGAACCGGAGTAGATAAATACTGAAACTAGAGATAGTCCCATAGCAATTTCGTATGAAATAACTTGTGCGCTGGAACGCAGCCCACCAAGAAGTGGGTAAGTAGAACCTGATGACCATCCAGCTAAAACAATTCCATAAACACCGACTGATGCGGTGGCCAATACATAAAGAACACCGACTGGGATATCAGTTAATTGCATAACCGTTTTTTCACCAAAGAAGGTAACTGGACCGGTCAGCGGCATGACTGCAAAGGCCATAAATGCAGTGGTAGCGCTGATAATCGGCGCGATAACGAATACGACTTTATCTGCCGCTGCAGGAATTAAATCTTCTTTAAGTGCCAGCTTTACGCCATCGGCGAGTGCTTGGATCAAGCCAAACTTTCCAACGCGGTTTGGACCAACGCGCATCTGCATGCGAGCCACAATGCGGCGTTCGCCCCAAACAGACATGATCGTCAAAACGACGCACACGGCAAAGACGATTACCGCTTTAAGGGTGATGATCCAACCTGGATCGTCTAGTAACAATTCTGCATTTTTCATGCCTTCACCACCGTTACTACATCGCCGTGTACAGCATTTAATGAAATCAAGGTCTGTGTGCCGAATGAATTGCGTGGAACCCAAACAGCATCATCGTGAATATCTTCAACGAGTGCCGGCAATGAGATCGCTCCATGTGCATTTGAAACGCGAAGAGTGTCGCCATCTTTAACGCCTAAAGTTTCGGCGCGCTTTGGTGAGATAACTGCAACCGCTTTGCGAGAAGTTCCTGCCAAATTAGCTTCACCTTTTTGCATGGTTCCAAGGTCGAGCAAGCGACGCCAAGAGGTAAGTAGAGCCTCATTACCTGAAACTTTTTTTGCACCTGTTGCAGCGACTGTCGCGAAGTTAGCGCGTGCACCATCCCATTTACCAAGTGATGCAATTTCACGTGCCGCTTGTGTGACGGTGCCGAGCATGATGGATTCACCCATTTGATCTGCGATTGCAGAAAGGATGCGCAAGTCAGAACGATTCAATGAATCAGAAACTGCAGAATCAAAGGCGCGCGGGCGACCTTCCCAGTTAAGGAATGATCCAGATTTTTCAGTCACTGCTGCAACCGGAAGAACTACATCGGCCACATCTGTAACTGCAGAAGATGCGATTTCAAGTGAGACAACGAAAGATTTCTTAAGGCCCGCAAGTACTTCAGAGCTGTTAGCCATATCAAGTGGATCAACTCCACCGACGACAACAGCGTCAAGATCTCCAGAATTAAGTGCAGAAATAATTTCTGATGTCGTGCGACCTGCATTTGAAGGAAGTGTAGGTACTCCCCAAACTGCGGCAATATCTACGCGGGCAGATGCATCAGCAACTGGGCGACCACCAGGAAGAAGTGCGCCAATAGCGCCTGCTTCAAGAGCTCCACGTTCACCTGCTCGACGGGGAATCCAAGCGACCTTTGCACCTGACTTATCACCGAGTTGTGAAACGGCAGTTAGCAAACCGATTGTTTCAGAAGCGCGTTCGCCAACCAGAATTACTGATTTAGCAGTTAGCGAAAGAGCAGCAATCGCTGAGCTTTCAGCACCTGGTGCAACTTTTATAAACTCTGCCTTCAGTTTTTCTACGCCTATTGAAAGTTTTGTGGCAACTGCGCTGACTTTCAGAGCGCGTTTGCGAACTTGCTTGTTGATGCGCAAGAAAACAATTGGTGATTCTTCTTCTGGTTCAAATCCAACCAGAACAACATGGTCAGCCACATCGATATCGCGATAGGTAGTTGTTGAACCGACAACCTTTGCCGCAAGGAAATCGCGTTCTTCATCCGTTGTAACGCGAGCCCGGAAATCAATATCGTTTGTGCCAAGTGCGATACGAGCAAATTTGCTGTAGCCATATGCATCTTCAGTTGTTGCACGACCGCCAACAAGAACGGCGGCGCGCTTACCCTTGAGTCCGACAGCTGCTGCAGCAAGTGCTTCTGGCCATGATGCTGGCGCAAGAACTCCATCGACGCCGCGGACAAGCGGTGTTGTTAAACGATCAACAGCTGTTACATATTTAAATGCCCAACGACCCTTGTCGCAGTTCCATTCTTCGTTTACTGAAGCATCATCACCAGCAAGGCGACGTAAGGTCTTTCCGCGGCGAACGTCAGTGCGCATATCGCAACCTGATGCGCAATGTTCGCAAGCCGATGGAGTTGAAACTAGATCAAAGGGACGTGCGCGGAAGCGGTATGTCGCTCCAGTTAAAGCTCCAACTGGACAGATCTGCACAGTGTTGCCTGAGAAATAAGATTCGAATGGTTGGTTCTCATAAATTCCAACTTGTTGCAGCGCACCGCGTTCGTTAAGAGTAATAAACGGATCACCTGCGATTTGATCAGAGAAACGAGTACAGCGTGCGCAAAGCACACAACGTTCGCGATCGAGCAATACCTGAGATGAGATAGCAACAGGCTTCTCAAAGGTGCGTTTTACGCCTTCAAAGCGAGTCTCGCCATTACCGGTGCTCATCGCTTGGTTCTGCAATGGACATTCGCCGCCCTTGTCGCAAACTGGGCAATCAAGCGGGTGGTTTACGAGTAGAAGTTCCATAACACCGCGCTGCGCTTTTTCGGCAACGGCGGAAGTTAATTGTGTTTTCACGATCATGTTTGGTTCTACCGGAATTGTGCAAGAAGCTTGTGGCTTTGGAAAGGCACGTCCGTTTATTTCAATATCAACTAAACATTGGCGACAGGCTCCAACTGGATCAAGTAGCGGGTGATCACAGAAACGCGGAATCTGAATTCCAAGTTTTTCCGCCGCACGAATTACCAGAGTTCCCTTTGGAACGCTAACTTCAAAACCATCGATTACAACGGTAATGAGTTCTACCGCTTGCGCTGTTGTGTTCTCCTGAGTCGTTGTCATTATGCGTTCGCTCCAGAGAAGAGAGTTGATTTAACGGGATCGAATGGGCAACCACCATTTGTTAAGTGAGCGATGTATTCGTCGCGGAAATATTTGATTGATGATGTGATTGGGCTAGTTGCACCATCACCAAGTGCGCAGAATGAACGACCCATGATGTTGTCACACAGATCGAGCAACTTAGCTAGATCATCTTCGGTACCAACACCATTTTCAAGATCGCGCAGAATCTGTACCAACCACCAAGTGCCTTCGCGACATGGCGTGCACTTGCCACATGATTCGTGCTTATAAAATTCTGTCCAACGCAATACCGCGCGCACCACGCAAGTTGTTTCATCAAAGATCTGCAGCGCTTTTGTGCCGAGCATTGAGCCCGCGCCAGCAACGCCTTCGTAATCAAGTGCCACATCTAAATGCGCATCAGTAAATAACGGTGTTGATGATCCGCCAGGTGTCCAGAACTTCAATTTGTGGCCGGCGCGGATTCCGCCAGCGAGTTCCAGAATTTCGCGAAGCGTGATTCCAAGCGGTGCTTCAAATTGACCAGGGTTTGTTACGTGGCCTGATAGTGAATAAAGCGTGGTTCCCTTTGATTTTTCAGTACCCATGCCTTGGTACCACTCAGCACCATTAGCGATGATTGCCGGAACAGATGCAATTGATTCGACGTTATTTACAACTGTTGGACGCGCATATAAACCTGCGATCGCAGGAAATGGTGGACGAAGTCTTGGTTGTCCGCGGAAACCTTCGAGTGAATCAAGGAGCGCAGTTTCTTCACCACAGATATATGCGCCAGCACCGACGTGCAAGACAACATCAATTCCTTTACCGAGGTGACCTGCTTTGTAAGCATCTTCAATTGCTTGATTTAAGCGACGGACTACGTGGGTTACTTCGCCGCGAATATAAATAAATGCATGCTTGGCGCGGATCGCATGACAAGCGATGATGCAACCTTCGATGAGCACATGTGGATTGGCCATCAAGAGCGGCATATCTTTACAGGTACCTGGCTCTGACTCGTCAGCGTTTACAACCAGATAATGATCTTTTTCATCACCTTGTGGAATAAATCCCCACTTCATTCCAGTTGGGAAACCTGCGCCACCGCGACCACGAAGTCCAGAATCTTTTACAAGTTGAATTACCGCATCTGGATCCATTGCAAGAGCTTTCGCTGATGCTTTATATCCACCGTGACGCGTGTATGCCGCAATTGTGAAGGAATCTTTCTCATCCCAATGTGCAGAAAGAACGGGAGCTAGTTTTGTCATTACTTGCCCTCTTTCGAAAGTTTTAGACCAAGAAGTGATGGTTCGCCGGCTTGAATTCCTTCATTTGCTTTACCGTCATTGATTCCGGCAAGAACTGCAGAAGCTTCTTTCCAAGTAACAAGTGAATCAGGACCGCGAGTTGGAGGCTTTGGTGTTCCCTTGCGCATTGAATCAACTAGCTCTTTTGCAGATGAGACATCTTGGTTGTCGTAAAATTCCCAGTTGGCCATAACAACAGGTGCATAATCACAAGCTGCGTTACATTCGATATGTTCTAGCGAAACTTTGCCGTCGGCAGTTACTCCATCGTTTTCAACGCCAAGGTGATCCTTTAACGCTGCAAATATGGCATCTCCGCCCATGACTGCGCACAAAGTATTGGTGCAAACACCGACGTGATATTCACCGACGGGCTTGCGCTTGTATTGGGTGTAAAAAGTTGCAACTGCAGAAACTTCAGCGGTTTCCAGGGTTAGTAACTTTGCAATGAGTTCAATACCTTCATTTGTTACATAACCAGCAAGTGATTGCACATAATGAAGCAAAGGCATGATTGCTGATCGGCTGCGGGGATAACGCTTGATGATCGCATCCATAACCTGTAATTGATCTGGTGTGTATGACATTAGCGGTCAACGCCTCCCATCACAGGATCGATAGATGCAACTGCACCGATGATGTCGGCAACCATTGAGCCTTCGCACATTGCAGAAGTTGATTGCAGGTTATTAAATGATGGTTCGCGGAAGTGAACACGGTATGGGCGTGTGCCTCCGTCAGAGACAACGTGCGCGCCGAGTTCGCCACGTGGAGATTCAACCGCTGAATAAACCTGACCAGCAGGAACACGGAAACCTTCGGTGACTAACTTGAAGTGGTGGATCAGAGATTCCATTGAAGTACCCATGATTTCGCGGATGTGGTTTAACGAGTTACCCATTCCGTCTGCGCCAATAGCAAGCTGTGCTGGCCAAGCGATCTTCTTATCTGCAACCATGACAGGTGCACCATCAAGTGACTTTAGTTTCTCAGCGCATTGTTCGATGATGCGAAGTGATTGTTCAAGTTCGTTGATACGAATTAAGAAGCGGCCATAAACATCGCAAGTATCGGCTGTAACAACATCAAATTTATAATTTTCGTATCCGGAATATGGCTGAATCTTGCGCAGGTCAAGGGGCAAGCCGGTTGCGCGAATAACTGGACCTGTAACACCAAGAGTTGTTGCACCAGCAAGATCGAGATAACCAATTCCTTCGGTGCGCTTCATCCAGATGCTGTTGCCTACGAGCAACTTCTCATTATCTTTGAAGCTGTGGCGAAGGTCTTTAACTGTTGCCAGAATCTTGTCGACAGCGCCAGCTGGTAAATCCTGTGCGACTCCACCTGGGCGGATATAGGCCATATTCATACGCAAGCCTGAGATAAATTCGAAGATATCCAAAACCTTTTCACGTTCGCGGAAACAGAAGATCATCGGTGAAAGCGCACCGAGTTCAAGTGCGCCGGTGCCGAGGGCAACCATGTGTGAAGAAATACGGTTGAACTCCATCATCATTACGCGAATTACATTGGCTTTTTCTGGAACATCGTTGGTGATACCGAGCAACTTCTCAACGCCTAAGCAGTAAGCCGCTTCGTTAAATAACGGAGCCAAGTAATCCATGCGGGTTACGAATGTGGTGGCCTGGGTCCAGTTACGGAATTCAATATTCTTTTCAATACCTGTGTGCAAGTAACCAATTCCGCAACGAACTTCCGTAACAGTTTCGCCTTCGAGTTCTAGAACCAAACGGAGCACGCCGTGAGTTGATGGGTGCTGTGGCCCCATATTTACAACAACGCGTTCTTCTTTCGCTTGTCCGATTTCGGTAACGAGTGAATCCCAATCGCCACCGGTTACAGAAAAGACTGTGCCTTCAGTGGTCTCGCGTGATGATGCATATGGATCCGCGTACGTGCTCACTTGTAAGACCTCCGATCTGATGGAGGTGGTGTAACAGCGCCCTTGTATTCCACACCGATTCCGCCAAGTGCGTAATCCTTACGTTGTGGATGTCCTTGCCAATCATCTGGCATCAAGATGCGAGTTAAACCAGGATGGCCGTCGAAGATGATTCCGAACATGTCGAAAGTTTCGCGCTCGTTCCAATTTGATCCGCCCCATACTTCCACCAGAGATGGAATATGTGGATCGGTATCAGGAACTGAAACTTCTAATCGAATGCGCTGGTTATTTGTTACAGATAATAAGTGATAAACAGCGTGCAATTCGCGGTTCTTATCATCGGGATAGTGCACACCAGATACACCCATTGACATTTCAAATTTCAATTTATCGCGCAAGATGAGTGCTACTTCGACAAGACGTTCGCGCTTAATGTGCAGAGTTAATTCTCCGCGATCAACCACAACTCGCTCGATAGCATCAGCAAAATCTGGATACGCACGCTCTAGAT
>WLQO01000031.1 GCA_009698295.1 Actinomycetota bacterium
GCCAAAATTCTCGCCGCTGCTGAAAAACTCAACTACCCAATCACGCCAGTTCAAAATAAAGGCGCGCTGGGCCGAACAAATAACATCGGCGTTGTAGCTCCTTATATTTCACGTTGGTACTTTGCCCAAGTAATTAGCGGTGCCGAACAAGCGCTGCGTGAAGCGGGTTTTGATTTACTGCTTTATAACTTTAGCCAGATGAAGGGGCGCGAGCGTCTCTTTCAACATCAACTTTTAAAGGGGCGCGTTGACGCGTTAATCGTGATTAGTCTTCCGCCAACCGAAGAAGAGTTTGATTCCATGCTTAACCTAGGAATTCCTGTATCTCTGGTCGGAATGCACCACAGCAGTTGTTCCAGTGTTGCAATTGATGATGTTGCTGCATCTCGGACTGCGACCCAACATTTAGTTAATCAAGGACATAAAAAGATTGGTTTGATGTCCGGCCGTCCCGATGACCCATTTAATTTCAGCGTGCCACAGGATCGTCGCAAAGGTTTTATGCAGGTACTTGCCGAGAGCGGATTGGAATGGGATCCATCTCGCGAAGTTCATGGCGACTTCACAATGAATACCGCATCTCGTGCGATGGATGATTTACTCGCCCGTCCAAATCGCCCCACTGCAATTTTCTGCGAATCCGATGAAATGGCATTTGGCGCAATGCAGGCTGCGCGGCGCCATGGCTTAAAAGTTCCAGATGATATTTCGATTATGGGATTTGATGGACATGAGATGGCTGAATATTCAGATCTCACAACGATCGAACAACCTGTGCAATTAATGGGCGAGATGGCAGCTTGGTCGATCATGGAGAGAATTAGAAAGCCGAGCGCTGCACCAAACTCGATTGTTCTGCCTACAACCCTAGTTGTAAGGAACTCAACGCGCCGCCTATCGCCAAATGAGGCATAACTGGCATACTCGCGCTTATGAGCGATCGCCAAATTAAAATTCCATCACTCGCCGATCTGCAGACTCATCGCAGCGAAAAATGGCGCGCTTTTGCCAATGACATTCTGCCGCTGCCTGTGGCCGAGATGGACTTTCCAGTCGCCGAGCCAATTCGCCGGATTCTTACCGAGATGGTCACCACATCCGATTTAGGATATCTCGGACCAATTCCAGAGATGGGAACTTCATTTTCCGGTTTTTCAAAACGTCGCTGGGGATGGAGCGTAAATCCACAATATGTTCGCGTTGCAACAGATGTTGGTGTCGCTGTTGTAGAACTGCTTCGCATATTTACCAAACCAGGACAGAAAGTTTTATATAGCTCTCCGGTTTATCAAAATTTCTACACCTGGATGCGTGAAACACAAGTTGAGATGATTGATGCGCCATTTAAAGTTGATCCAGCTTCTGCCGATGGCACAGGTTGGAGCCATGATTGGGATGCGATCGAGGCCGCATATAAAAATGGGATTGCCGTACATTTACTTTGCAGCCCACATAATCCATTGGGTAAGGTTTACACGCGTGAAGAATTACTGCGCATAACAGCGTTGGCTAAAGAATATAAAGTGGTAGTAATTTCTGATGAAATTCACGCACCACTTACCTTTAAGGAGACTCCTTTTACACCCTTTTTATCGCTGGGGGAGGATGCCGCAAACGTTGGCGTTGCGGTTACAGCATCTAGCAAAGGTTGGAATATCGCTGGACTTAAATGCGCAATTATCGTTTCACAAGGCGAGAAGATGCATGAGAAGTTAAATGAGTTGCCGCCTGCTCTGCATTATCGGGCCTCACTTCTCGGCGCCTTCGCCACAGTCACTGCCTTCGAAAAGGGCGATGCTTGGCTCGATGAATGTATTGAAATTTTAGATGAAAACCGAAATTTGATCGCTAATTTGATCTCATCGCGAATTCCGGCAATCGGTTATTCACTTCCGCATGCTTCTTATCTAGCTTGGTTGGATATGAGTAAATTAAATTTAGGAGAAGATCCAGGTCTGGCGTTAATCGAGCGCGCTAAAGTCGCCTTCAATTCTGGCCATATCTATGGCGCGAATGGAAAGAACTATGTGCGTTTTAATTTTGCAACCAGCCCAGCAATAATTACCGAAGCAATCGAACGCATCGCAAGAGCGCTTTAAGCAACCCGAAAATTTCTATGGCGCTCGAAAGAAAATACGATGCAATCGTTGTCGGCGGTGGCCACAACGGCTTAGTTGCAGCTTCATATCTGGCCCGCGCCGGCAAAAAAGTGGTACTTCTGGAGGCAGAAGATGAGCTCGGGGGAGCGACCACAAGCGTGCGCCCTTTTCCTGAATTTGATGCGCGCTTATCTCGCTATTCATATCTAGTCTCGCTCTTACCTGATCAAATCGTTGCCGAACTTGGAATTAATTTCAAAACACTAGAACGTTCAATCGCTTCTTACACTCCATATTCAAAGAAGAGCGATGGTTCAGATGGTGGTCTCTTAATTTCCCAGAACTGGGATGAACGAACTGCGCAAAATTTCCAAGAGTTAACTGGTTCTAGCGCTGAAGGTCTGGCCTGGCAGGGCTTTTACGGAGAAATCGCTGAACTTGCTAAAAGAATTGCCCCTTCAATGTTGCAACCTTTAAAGACTGAGAAAGCGTTACGTGAAGAAATTGCTCTACCTCAGACATGGAAATATCTGATGGAACGTCCGATTGGAGAAGTAATCCGCGAACGTTTTAGCGATGACCTTGTCCGCGGAGTTGTTTTAACAGATGGGCTAATTGGCACATTTGTATCTGCCGATGATTTACAAGCCAACCGTTGCTTTCTCTATCACTTAATCGGTAACGGCACCGGTCAATGGCGAGTACCTCAGGGTGGAATGGGCGCGCTCGTCACCGAATTAAAGCGAGTTGCTATAGCGTCAGGAGTTGAGATTTTGCTTAACTCTCGCGTAGCCGAAATAGATAACGATGCTGAAGGTGTATTTGTAAAAACAGTCTCTGGTGAGACATTTACCGCTCGCGATTTGCTATTTGCCGGTGCGCCTCAAACTCTGGCGCAGATACGCGGAGAAATAAAGCCACAATCTTTAGAAGGCTCGCAGATGAAGATCAATATGTTGTTATCTCGCCTGCCAAGACTTAAATCTGGAATTGATCCAAAATTAGCATTTGCTGGCACATTCCATGTAAATGAAAGTTACGCACAATTAGAATCGGCATATCGAAGCGCTAAATCAGGAGTTATGCCAAAAGTTCTGCCACTGGAGATGTACTGCCACACTTTGACCGATCCAACAATACTTTCGCCAGAATTGAACGCAAAGAGTTATCAAACGTTGACTTTATTTGGCCTACACACACCCGCTGCATTATTTGATAAATCACCAGATGAAATTAAGTCAGCGGCTAAGCGCGCGGCGATTGAGAGTTTAAATCAATACTTACTTGATCCGATCGAGTCAGTTTTAGCGGTATGCCAAGATGGATCACTTGCTATTGAGGCAAAGTCACCCCTAGATCTAGAAAACGATATCGGTCTGCCCCGTGGGAATATCTTCCATCGCGATCTTGATTTTCCATTTATTGATACATCTGGCACAGATTTAACATGGGGATCTGAAACCAACGATAAACACATCTATTTGGCAGGTGCTGGTGCGCGGCGCGGTGGCGGGGTTAGTGGAATTGCTGGCCATAATGCGGCGATGGCAGTACTAGCTAACGATTAGGCTTAGCCCATGAATTCCAAGGATCCAAAGCATCGCCCAGAGACGATTGCAATCACAGCTGGTCGTCCAGAAGTTGGTGCAGATAGCGCTTTAAATCAACCAATCTCACTTAACTCAACTTTCGTTGCAGGCGGTGCAATTGGTTATGGTCGTTACGGAAATGAAACTTGGACAGCGCTCGAAGAAGCAATTTCTGCCCTCGAAGGTGGAAAGACCCTTTCTTACTCTTCCGGAATGGCAGCGATCAGCGCAGTGTTCTCCACCTTGCCAGCCGGTGCCAAAGTTGTTGCCTCTGATCAGGGTTATTCAGGCGTAATGACTTTGCTTGGGAATTTAAATGCGGCTAAGAAGTTAAAAGCAGAATTTGTATCTATCGCCGACACCAATGCGGTGATCGCTGTCCTTGATGGCGCAGATCTTTTATGGATTGAGTCACCAACAAATCCCTCACTTGATGTTGCAGATCTGCCAGCGCTGATCAAGGAAGCCAAATCACGCGGAATCACCGTTGCAGTAGATAACACCTTTGCAACTGCGTTAACTCAACAACCCCTGGCGATGGGCGCAGATATCGTTATGAACTCTGTAACCAAATACTTGGCAGGTCATAGCGATGTCGTTCTGGGATCACTTTCTACAAATGACCCAGTTCATTACAAAGCCTTGGAAGATGCTCGTAAATTTAACGGCTCCATTCCGGGGCCATTTGAAGCTTGGCTGGCTTTACGCGGAATCCGTACTTTCCCATTGCGTTTTCAGCGCGCCAGTGAAAATGCGCTAGAAATTGCAAAGCGACTTTCCCAGCATCCGCTAGTTACTCGTGTTCGTTATCCCGGCCTTGCATCAGATCCACAACACGCTAAAGCCAAAGCCTTTATGAAGGGTTTTGGTGCGATTGTCTCCTTCGAATACGCCGGTGATGCTGCGGCCACAGATAAAGTCTGTGAATCTTCCAAGATAATTACATTTGCGACCAGTCTCGGTGGAGTTGAATCACTTTGGGAACGGCGCCGACGTTGGCCAATAGAAAGTGCCAGCGTTCCAGAAACCTTAATTCGACTCTCTGTCGGATGTGAAGATATTGAAGATTTATGGACCGATATCGACTCGGCGTTGCACACTGCTAGATAGTGAAAAGTTTTCTAAGACACGGTATTTTTATCCCATGAAGTTGATCCGCCGCCTCCTTGCAGTTTTTGCGCTGCTTGCTGTGGCATTTCAAGCGGTCGGAAGTTTCCTATCGTGGGCGCAGCGCCAAGATGATGCTCCAGCAGATGCTTGGATCGATGAAGATGAAGATGAATTTGAGGATGCCTAAATGTCACAAGAAGGTTACATACCTGGTACTTGCAATTTAGGTGCGGGAGAAATAGGCCGTCGCAAGATGGTTGCAGCAATCGGTTTTGTACTTTCGCTATCTGCGTTTACAGGTTTTATAACCACCAGCGCATCACGCCAAACTCGTTTAGGAATATTTATTCCGTTACTTGTTATGTCAGTTGGATGGGTGCAATCACGCAAGAAGTTCTGCCTTGCTTATGGATTAACTGGAACATTTAATTTCGGCAAGATGGGTCAGATTTCTCGCGTTGCAGATCCAGCAGATCGTGCAGCAGATCGCCGCACCGCGCTAATTATTTTCGGACAGAGCGCGCTCTATGCTGCAGCGCTAACTTTACTTGTCGTAGCGCTACC
This sequence comes from Actinomycetota bacterium, assembly GCA_009698295.1. Classification (GTDB taxonomy): domain Bacteria; phylum Actinomycetota; class Actinomycetes; order Nanopelagicales; family Nanopelagicaceae; genus Planktophila. Next base: position 5,363 of record WLQO01000031.1, read on the forward strand.
CCTTTAAATCTCTCTTACAACTATCTAAATTTCGGCATTAGTGCCATTGTTGGATAGCAAGAAGATCCTTAAGGGAGAGAATATGAAGATTGTTTTTCATGCCCGCCACGCAGAACTCGCCGCAGATTTTCGCGAGATTGCTGAAGAAAAGTTACGCACAATGGAACGCTTCAGCGTAACAATTGAGCGAGTTGAAGTTGAAATATTGCACGAGTTAAATCCTCGACAAGGAAAACGATCGCATCGTGTAATTCTGACATCCCATGGTGCGGGACCTTTGATGCGTGCGGAAGCCGCTGAATTTAACGATGTAGCGGCTTTTGATGAAGCGATTAAGAACTTCGAACTGCAAATTCGCAAACATCATGAGCGTTCGAAATCGCACAACCGAGAAACGCTACGTAACCGTCCGCAAATAATTAGCGAATAGCTACCCAAGCAGCAGTTGCGCCAGGCAAAGTTAACGATCCATTTTCCAGCGTGACATCAATATCTGACCCCAGCGCTAAGGTGCCCACACTTGGAATCTGTAAAACTGTAGAACTGGTATTTAAATAGATCGCAAACTCACCGCGTGCAAATGAAATAAGACCACTTTCACCGTGGTCAACCCACTCAATTTCTCCTGCACCAACCAAATTCTCTTTACGAATTTTCAGAGCCTTGCGATAGAGATTTAAGGTACTTGTTGCATCAGCTTCTTGTGCCGATACTGAAAGCTCTCTCCAATTTTCTGGAATCGGTAACCAAGGTTTTCCAGATGAGAATCCAAATGGCGTCTGCCCACCATTCCATGGCATTGGCACACGTGCTCCGTCACGACCTTTATGAACACCCTTTGTTCTAAAGAATGCCGGATCTTGGCGATCTGCATCGGCAATTTCTGCATCCGGCAGTCCAAGCTCTTGACCGTTATATATGTAGCAAGATCCGGGTAGCGCCATAACAAATAATGCGAGTGCGCGAGATGCTTTGGCTCCATGACGCGATGCAACTCGCGGTGTGTCATGGTTGCTCAACGCCCAGGTTGCAGGGGCATTTACACGGCGCAACATTTCTAAAGTGTCATTTATACATTTATATAAGAAAGCTGCATCGAATGGCGCAACTAAAAGATCAAAGTTGAAGACCTGCTGCAATTCGTCGTTGCGTACATAGCGCGTTGCGCGCACAGGGGGATGAACCCAGGCTTCGGCTACTGCCATTACATCGCGGTTGTAGGAGTCAAATAATTTACGCCAATTGCGATAGATCGGATGAACGCCATCGCGATCAAAGAATGGAACGCTGGATAGAAGCTCACCACGTTTTTCAGAAGACATTTCGACATCCAAACGCAACGCATCGCTTAAACCTTGCGGGTCATGATGGTCGACCAGGATATTTTCTTTAGCAAGGCCATGAGCAACATCTATTCTGAAACCATCTGCGCCAAGATCTAGCCAAAAGCGAAGTGTTTTTTCAAAGTCATCGGCCACATCTTGGTTATCCCAATTTAAATCTGGCTGAGATGAATCAAAGAGATGCAAGTAATACTGCGCAGAACCGTCCGAGCTCTTTACTTGAGTCCATGCGGGTCCGCCAAATAGTGATATCCAGTTATTTGGGGGAGTTCCATCTGCTTTGGGATCATAAAAATGGAAGCGACTTCGTTCTACGGATCCAGGTTTGGCTGAAATCGCATCTTTAAACCAGCGGTGCTGATCAGAGAAATGATTCGGAACAATATCTACTAATACGCGAAGCCCAAGTTGATGTGCCCGCGCGATCATTGCCCGCGCATCTTCCAAATTTCCAAATCGTGGATCTACTCCGCGAGGATCGGCTACGTCATATCCACCATCTTTGTTAGGTGAGGTATAGAAAGGACTGAGCCAGATTGCATCCGCGCCGAGCGATTGCACATGTTCTAAATGTGAAGTAATTCCCGGCAGATCGCCTTCACCATCTCCGTTACTGTCGAAGAAAGAGCGGGGGTAGATCTGATAGATAACAGATTCGGCCCACCATGGCTCTCCAGCGCTCATGGATTGACCTTAGACGAACCGCTAGGGCGTACCAAATGAAAGTAAATGTAAATGGGCGCGCAGTTATATCGCTTTTATAACGATTAGCTTTTGATTAAGAGGCTAAGAACTTTGTGGTTGAGGAGTCTTACTTTTTGCAGCACGTGGTGTTTTTGCAGGTGGTGTAGGCGCTATTGGAGGTGCGCCAAGTGCTTCTATCGCTGCATCTCGGGCAACTGTGGCGGCGATAACGGCGCTCTGTTTTATTGACATGCTTTGTCGCTTTTGAATTTGAGTTTGGCCAACTGATTTAGCCGAGCGCGCATCAGCCATTGCTTTATCTATAGTTTCTTTAAAAATCTTATTTATTTCACGCCGTTTATCTTCATAAGCTTTTGAGTCAGCGCGGAATTTATCTAATGCAACCTTGTATGCAGAATTTAAATCAACGCCATTCTGGTTAAGGGGAGCGGGTGGCTTTTTATCGGCAGAAGCAGGTGTAATAGAAATTAAAGGTGCAAGAAGCAGGGCTACTGTTACAAAGGCAACTCGCTTACTTTGCATTTTAAACCTCTCTTCCTTGGCATAAGTATCAGCCACTACATTGTGAAATTTCGGTGAAAACACCTTTAGGCTAGAAAATCTTTACCTTCACCTTGGCTATTTATGAGCAGGCGTGAAAGGCTACCCCCATGGCCGAACTCATTCTTATCGTCGATGACGAAGCAGGGGTTCGCGAACTTCTGGGGGATGCACTTCGTATCGCTGGCTTTGAAACAGCAGTCGCCCAAGATGGCATGTCCGCGCTGACTGCGATCCGTAATAAGAAACCAGATTTAATGATCATAGATATCAATATGCCTTTGATGGATGGTTTTGAATTGGTGGAACGGCTACGGTCTATGGGTGATAACACACCTGCGCTGATGTTGAGTGCTCGCGCTGATCGCATCGATGTAACGCGCGGCCTAACTATCGGTGCAGATGATTACGTAACCAAGCCATTTGGTCTAGAAGAACTTCTGCTACGAATAAAGGCGATATTGCGTCGCTCACAGATTTCCACTGCTGGAGCCGCCGATTTACGATGTGGTCCGATAGTCATAGATGAATCCAGCCATACCGTGAAATTTAATGAAGATGCAGTGGAACTATCGCCAACTGAATTTAGACTTCTTCAAGTTTTGATTGAGAATAAAAATCGAGTATTAAGCAAGAGCCTGCTTCTGGATGAGGTCTGGGGTATTACCTTTGAATCCGAAAGTACGGTTGCCGATACATATATTTCATATCTACGTAAAAAACTACATAAGGACGGCTTTGAAGGGATTAAGACAGTTCGCGGTGTTGGCTTCGTAATTCAGGAACCAAAATAGAAATGAAGAAATCCCGCAGTAAGTACGCAGTAATCTCAATTTTTATAACCACCATTCTTTCTAGCGTAATTGGTGGCTTTGCAACTATCGATGCAAGAAATTCAGATATGCACCGCATCGATCAATCTGTAAATTTAGTAGCCGAACGCGTCAAGTTATATCCAACTGAGGCGATTAGCGCCGCCATATTCACGGTGGAAGAAGAGAGTTTAGATCTGACTCTTGTCCTAATAACTAAAGAGGGCGTAGAAACCGTGATTAACGAGTCTCACTTAATTTATCCCGGCATAAATTCCATAGCCGTTGTTAAAAAAGCAACCTCAGGGGCGATATCTGTTGAGTCCGATAAACCTTTTCGATTTAGGGCGATAGAACTTGCGGGCGGTGATTACCTCGTTGCCGCTGCGTCTTTAGATGAGTTAAATCAAAATTTCAAATCTAATTTAAGGAATCTGGCTGGATTTACTCTCGCTGCCGATGCCCTAGCTATTTTTATCTCCTTTTTCTTACTACGGCGCCATAATCGCGGTTTAGACGCTAAGGCGCTAGAACGCATGCAGAGATTTTTGGGAGATGCTTCGCACGAACTCCGTACACCTTTGACGGTAATCAAGGGCTATAACGAGATGCTTAGCAAAGGCCAAATGAACGATGTGGTTGATAGAGCACGTGCTTTCTCAAGAGTTAATTCAGAGATTGAGCGAATGGAGAGTTTGATTCATGATCTTTTATTGCTCGCAGAACTTGGCGAGAGCCGACCAACTACTTTTGAAGAGGTGGATCTAACCGAGTTAATGCAGGCACATGGCAACGACTTCGAACTATTCAATAAGGGGCGTCAAATATCAATTGACCTCGAAAGCGAGTGCGTTCTTCAAGGCTCACGCGAGCATTTAAATCGAGTCATTCAAAACTGCCTTTCTAATATTGTCCGTCACACACCTGCAGATGCCCCAGTTTCAATTTCTTTAAAGAGTAAAAGTAAGAAAGTTGCTTTGGTTATCGAAGATGGTGGCCCTGGCCTGCCTGAAAGTGCATATCGCAGTGAGATCGCAGCCATGAATCGCTTTGATCCGTCACGATCGCGCGATAGCGGAGGCTCGGGTCTTGGAATGAGCATCATCGCTGCAATTGTTCAAGAACATAATGGAAAACTTGAATTACGTAAGAGTGGTTTAGGTGGTCTTGCTGTTGTGATTGAACTACCTAAGTAATTACTTACGCTTTGCAGTTACTACCAGGCTGGAGACTGTAGCAATAGCCAATACTCCAACGATTACTGAAAGACTCTGCGTAATAGTGATATCCGGAATCTTAAATCCGCCGAGCTTATGGATATCTACTGCATGGAAGGCGTGGAATAAAAGTTTTACCCCGATGAAACCCAAGATTACAGAGAGACCTTTTCCTATGTAGATCAAACGCTGCATGAGGCCACCAATTAAGAAGTAGAGCTGACGAAGCCCCATGAGCGCGAAGACATTTGCGGTTACGACGACGTATACATTTTCGGTTAGGCCAAAAATTGCTGGGATTGAATCAAGTGCAAAAAGGATATCTGTTGCACCTAAGGCAATTAGCGCGATTGTAAACGGCTTCATACCCTTGGCGCTGAGATAGGAAATTAACTTACTTTCCTTCTCTTCTTCATCCTTTTCGTGAGTGCTCTCAATAAATAAGTGAACTGCGGTGTATATCAAGAAGGCGCCGAAAATAAAGAAGATCCATTCAAATTGTTTGATGGCAGCAGCACCCAAAGTGATTGCGATTATGCGGAAAACCAAGGCGATCAAAATTCCGAATAGCAGAGCCAATTGCTTGCTCTTCTCTTCAATTTTTAGCCTGCTTAAAATGATTACAAATACAAATAGATTATCGAAAGACAATGAGTATTCGGTGAGCCAGCCAGCAAAGAATTCCTGCTGAGTTTGCGCATCGGTCCAGGTGCCTAGGTAGATACCGAATGCGACAGCTAAGGAAACGTATAACAAACTCCAGAGAGTTGCTTCTTTCAGCGAAGTATTGTGATTGCGACGGATCACCGCCCAAGTAAAGTCAAAGGCAACGATAATTGCTAAAAGTGAGGCGGTTAGGATCCACGCGTTAGTTGTAATCACGTGCAGAGCGTAATGCATTTGAAACTGCGGTATTTTAAAGACATGGATTCGACACTGGCTGAAGCGTTTGCAGAAGTCTCGGCTTGCTTAGAAAAGTCGGAGAATTTCGTTCGGCTCGTCTTATCTGGTCGTCGCCGAAATATGCAGACCCCAAGTGAGCGAATTGATGTTAAGCCGGTGCTTATAAAAGGTGAGATCAAGTATCAACTTTCACAAAGCGATGGTCGCGCGATGACTACGAAGAATTACACACCTGGCGAATTTATCGCCCTAAACCTGCTCGAATCCGGTTTTGCAAATGTATTGCTAGAGCAAAGAGATGGCTCAATCAGCATTCGCATAACCAAAAAAGGGGAAGCACTGGTGCACCGCACTGAAGATACATTTGCAGCGGATCTCTCGCATGATCGTTCCAAAGCGCGATTACTTGATCCCGCCGATCCATTTCTGATTGAAGTTGGAATATCTGATTCATTTGGCAAAGTAAAAGCGAGCAAGAACGATAAGTATCTGCAGGTAGAAGAGTTCTTAAGATTATTAGCACCTTCTATCAATTCAGCCATCGAGGCTGGCCATATCGCGAA
>WLQO01000032.1 GCA_009698295.1 Actinomycetota bacterium
AACTAGAACGGCCTTCTTCAACCAACGCATCGCGTTTTGCCAAAATATCTTCGGCTCTAAACAAATCTTGTGGAAGCGACTCACGAGCGCCATCTAATATTTCAAGCATCTCGCTGCGATGCACCACACAAGATGCAGACAGCGGAACTCCACGCGCTTCTTCAACGAGTGTGATTGCTGTGTTTAGTTTTTCGATTGAGTCCATTTTACTTCCCTGCTACTCGTGCTTTGAGGGCATCATTGACGATGCTTGGAACCATAGATGAAACATCGCCACCGAAATGTGCGAGTTCTTTAACAATTGATGAAGATAGAAAAGAATGCGCCGGAGCGGTGGCCATAAACATTGTTTCGACTCCAGAACCTTGTAAATTCACTTGGGCCATTTGCAGCTCATAATCAAAATCCGTGACAGCGCGTAGGCCCTTAACGATCGCTTGAATCGAATTTGCCTTGCAGTAGTCAACCAAAAGCCCGTGCCAAGAATCGACTTTGACGTTTTTAAATTGAGTAGTCGTTTGACGAATCATTTCCATACGTTCTTCAACTGTGAAGAGCGATGCTTTGGTCCGATTAGCCAGAACGGCAACCACGACCTCATCAAATTGTTCGCTGGCGCGCTCGATAATATCTATATGCCCAAAAGTGATCGGATCGAATGATCCAGGGCAAACGGCGCGCTTCATGGAGCAAACGCTAGCAACGATTTGCAGCCTTATCCATTCGCAGGCTCAATTTCGGCTAGTGCGCCGTAGAAAATGGTCGCTTGTCCATAATTTTTTTCACGTAGCGCTACATATCCTGCAGGCCAGGAAATTTCCTTAACTCTTGAATTTCTTTCAACTGCGATGAGCGCTTGTTCATCTAAGAATCCACCATCATGTAATTGAATTAAGGTCTCGATAACATCTAAATCTTCTACTTCATAAGGCGGATCAATATAAATAAAATGGTACTTCGCGGGCGCTGGATCTTGTAAGAACCTATGAACGCTCATGCCATACAAATGGAATACACCCGGACATTGCGCGGACTTTATTCCATCGTAATTTAAGGTAATACTCTTTTGAGCCTGATCGTCTTTTTCAACTGCATGAACGATTGCTGCACCTCTAGAAAGAGATTCCAGAGCGATCGCACCTGTGCCTGCGTAAAGGTCAAGGATATTTAAATTTTCAAAGCCTCCAAATTCAGAAGTCAAAGTAGAAAATAAAGCCTCGCGGGCGCGATCTGAGGTTGGGCGAGTTGATGAAGCAACTGATGAGATATTTCTCCCTTTTGCGCTTCCAGCGATTATGCGCATGAAGTCATCCCTTATCTATAAATTCTGCGGCAGCATCTGCCTGTAATTTCTTTAACTCTGCCTTAAGTAAAGGATACCGAGTTAATTCTGGATCCTCTGCTAAAAGTTCCGCCCCAACCTGGCGAGCACTTTCAATCAATGACTCATCGCGTAATACTCGCAATAAACGAAGATGCGAACGCGATCCAGATTGAGATGCGCCGAGCACATCTCCTTCGCGCCGTTGTTCTAAATCAATTCGAGAAAGTTCAAAGCCGTCTTGAGTTTTACAGACCGCATCTAGACGTTCGCGCGCTGTGCTCTCAACCGGCGCAGATGTGACCAATAGACAAAGCCCCGGCGAAGTTCCACGGCCTACTCGGCCACGTAATTGATGCAGTTGAGAAACGCCAAAGCGATCGGCATCCAAAATCGCCATCACTGTGGCATTTGGAACATCGACGCCAACCTCAATTACCGTCGTTGAGATCAAGACATCTATTTCACCTGCAGCAAATGCCTGCATTGTTGCGCTCTTTACATCACTGCTCTGTCGGCCATGCAATGGTGCGATACGCAACCCTTTCAACGCTCCAGATTGCAATTTCGGACCTAAATCTTCAACGGATGCGATATCCGGCGAACTTTCACCATAAAGAAAATCAAGATCTGCATCTTCAGATGTTCCTGCTGAAATGCGCGGCGCAACAACATAAGCCTGGTGGCCTTGCGCGACTTCTTCTCGGATTCTTTCCCAAGTGCGATCTAAAAATGTTGGCTTCTCCAAAGTCGGAACCAGATGAGTAGTAATCGGCTGTCGACCTAACGGCAGTTCTCGCAACGTTGAAACATCCAAATCACCAAAAACTGTCATCGCGACAGTTCGTGGAATCGGAGTTGCAGTCATTACCAAAAGATGTGGTGGATTAACCGCCTTGGCTTTTAGCGCATCACGTTGTTCCACACCGAAGCGATGTTGCTCATCAACCACGATTAGACCTAGATCTGCAAAGGCAACAGATTCGCTCAATAAAGCATGGGTGCCAATTACGATTCCGGCTTGGCCAGATGCGGCAAGTGCCAGAGCTTCTTTACGCGCTGCAGCGCTTTGGGAACCGGTTAATAAAGTTACTTGAGTTGCATTTTCAACTCCGCCCAACATTCCACCTTGTGCAAGCGGTCCTAATAACTTTTCGATAGTTCGCAAGTGTTGCGCTGCTAATACCTCAGTTGGAGCAAGTAGCGCAGCCTGTCCCCCGCTGTCGATAACAGCCAACATCGCACGAAGCGCAACTACGGTCTTACCAGAACCCACTTCACCTTGTAGTAATCGATGCATCGGGTACGGTGCTGCCAAATCGCTTTCAATTTCTTTACTTACTTGAACTTGTCCAGCAGTTAACTGCCATGGCAGTGAGGCATCAAAGGCAGTAAGAATTCCTGAACTCTTTGCTTTTCTTGAAGTTGCCTTCAAGGCGCGCAATTGTGCACGCCGCTCTAAGAGAAGTAACTGCATCAAGAGCGCTTCGTCAAAAGTGATGCGTTCACGAGATTTTTCAGCGCTATCTAGATCTACTGGGTTATGTATCTGCACAATTGCTTGCTGCAAAGTTGGGTAACCACGTTCGGTAAGGATTCTTTCGGGAATAAAATCTGCAATTTCATCTAAACCGCCGATAGCCAAGTTAATACATTGGGCGATCTTCCAGGAAGGCAATTTTGAACTCGCTGGGTACATGGGCAAAAACTTTCCCGCAAAATCCGCAACCGCTGAATCAACATCATCGCCGTCTGGAATCAATTCGTAATCCGGATGTGCCAACTGGCGCTTTCCATTAAATACGCCGACCTTTCCAGCAAAAAGTCCTTGTCTGCCCACACGTAACTCTTTCTCGCGCCAAGCTTGGTTAAAGAAGGTCAGTGACATCTTTGCACTTCCGTCTGTAACGATTACCTCAAGGATGCTGCCCTTTCGTGCATGAAGTTTCCGACTCGTTGAACTAAAGATTTCAGCAAGAACCGTTACTTCATCGCCTTCTTTCAATTCTGCGATATCACTTAACTCACCACGGACTAAATATCTGCGCGGATAGTGATGAATTAGATCTGAAAGCGTTTTATACCCAAATACGGAATCTAAGACTTTCGCCGTGCGGTCACCAACGACATTTACCAATTTAGAGTCGAGGCTGGCCATGAGACCCATTCTCGCGTGGATTGGACCGAATTAGCGTGAGGATGGCGTTCTCGCTAGTATTACCCCTGCAAACCTGCCGGACCGCAAACGGGGTTCTGGCTCAAGTAATGAGAATTTAGAAGGAGTACTGCTGTGGCATCAACATGCGATATCTGTGGCAAAGGGCCCAGCTTCGGAAATAACGTTTCCCACTCTCAGGTAAAGACTCGTCGTCGCTGGAATCCAAATATTCAGCGCATCAAGACTTTGGTCGCTGGAAACACCAAGCGCCAGAACGTCTGCACCTCTTGCATCAAAGCTGGAAAAGTTACTCGCTAAGTAACTCTCTTTAAGGTTGCTTACTTTTTCTTATAACCAGCTGGGCAAGTTGGCTTAACGCCAGTTACCTTCTTCAATACATTTCCCTTTAGACATGAAATTGTCGTGGTCTTTACCTTCGCAACCGGTTTAGGCGTTGCTGTCTTCTTTACCGTGGCCTGAGCCGACATATTAGTTGCACTTGTGGCAGAAGTTGATTTTGCGTCGTAGGCTGGATTTAGCGAGATATCAAGCATTGGGTCTGGGAATTCAAAACCAAAGACCTGAATAATTACTCGTCCATTCTTTACCGCAACGTTCTTTGTAGCACCGGTAGTTCCTGTTGCAGTTGTTTTCAATGAAATTACCAGCGCTGATGCGGCATCTTCTACCTTCTTGAGCCCCCACAGAGCCATGGCATCGGCAGATGAAATCGTTGCGTAATAAAAACCGGTATTAATTGTGGTCCCATCTGGCGCTAAGCGCGGTGCAGATGCCTTGTAACTAAGTGATTTCTTGTCAGGACTCCATACAGGAGTAGAAAGGTTGCACGATCCATTTGATCCTACATAAATCGATCCAGTGCTTCCTTCAAAGGAAAATCCATAGTTTGGATCATTGGAAGGAACCAAAATGGTTCCAAATTGAGTTACGACTGCAGATGAAACTCCGGCATCGCCTTTGCAATCTTTAGGGCTTTTAGCTTGTGGAACCTTTACGGGAAAACCTGTTAATTCAAAGGTATTAACTCCGCCCGCTGATTTCAAATCAAGAACAGCTTCAGTGGCGATTCCATAAGTAACTCCAACTTTGAAATCTGAAATGCGCAACTTGATGGTAATCGCTGCATCTGCGTTTAAATTTACCGGTGTTGTCGCGCTAGCAACAGTCGCAGCGAGTGAGACCTTATTTCCAGGTGAGAATGTTGGGTATGCATCAACATAAATCCATGGAACAAATTCATTGGCAGCTTTGATGTCTAGGTATAAGCCATCGTAATTTTCACTTGCAAATGCGCTATCTGCTGTCCAGCGACCCGGCAAAACTTTTCCGGCTGCAACGCCGTTTGTATTTCCGGCGCTTACTCCTGCTGATCCATCTGCAACCCATGAAAGAACGATCGCTTTCGCACCAGCTGGTGTAACGCTTACCGACTCAATGCAATATGGAGCAGGTGCTACAGAGCAAGGTTGGAATGAACCTTTAGGAAGAGTGATGCTAGCGCTGGCTGAAGGAATTCCAATCGCGATCGCCGCAATAAATAAAAGAGCCGAGGTAGCACTTGCCAGAATTGAAGTACGTTTCATGTACCAAAATTATCGCCTACCTAGCTGATTAGCAATGCCACCGCGCCTAGTTTTAAGCGTATAAAAAAACGAGATCCACTGCATAAAAATGCGAACTTTAATTAAAATGTTCCCAACCGCTATTTTCTACGCCTGCCGGAAGATTTTCGATTCCAGAACCAGCGATAACTTCGCCCGCCAAAATACCGGGCAGATCCGAGCCGGTAGCTAACAGAACGTGGTCTTCTCCTCCAGCAAAAATCAATTTCCAAATATCGATCTCTAATTCTTGAGAGAGACTTTTAAGTTCTACAAATTCTGCACTTGCTTCAATTTTGGCTAAATCAAATTTAAGCGCAACCTTTGAACTATCTGCTATCTGTCTGGCTTGGATCTCAAGAGCATCACTGATGTCGCAAAGTGAACTGGCACCGGTTGCATCAAATCCATAATCAATCGTTGGAGATTTAAATTCCCGTACTGCCTTTTCTGCCGCGTTGGTGGCTACCGTTGAATTAGATATTAGAAGCGCCAATCCAGCAGCTGACCAACCAGTAAGTGATGAAAGATAGATCCCATCCCCCGGCTTCGCGCCGCCGCGCGTGATTGCTATGTCGCAATGTCCGACAGCGGTCATAGAGATGACCACTTTCTCGCTCTTAGATATATCTCCGCCGATGACATGCAAGCCTGCTAAATCTGCTTCGTGTCTAATTCCGTTGGCAAGATCTTCAATCCAGCTCATCTCTTCCTTGCCAGTTAATCCGATCGCGACTAATAAGTAATCTGGCGTCGCACCCATGGCCAATATATCTGCGCTATTTGCAGCAGTAACTTTGCGACCAATTTCAAATCCGGTAGACCAATCGGTACGAAAGTGCACACCTTCGACAGCCATATCAGTTGTCATGACTTGGCGCTTTGCCCCAACAACAACGGCGGCATCATCGCCTATGCCAACTTCAATCCGTGGATCAGAGCTGGCGAAGATTTCACAAAGTCGCATGATTACCTGCGCTTCTGTGAATGCTCCTGAGTGATCTGCCATGGCGCCAAGACTAGAACATCAATGGAAGTAGGAGTACCTTTACGCTTAACTTCAACGGTGAAGCGCTCACATGAAAGGTTAACCATGATGTCTGTTCAAGCTTTTATTTTGATTCAAACTGAAGTCGGTAAAGCTTCCAGTGTCGCTAAATCTGTATCTGCGATCCCCGGAGTAACGCTCGCTGAAGGCGTTACTGGTCCTTACGATGTGATCATGCGCGCAGAAGCGCCTTCAATGGAAGAGTTCGGGCGTTCCATCTTGTCTAAAGTTCAGGCAGTTGCGGGAATAACTCGTACTCTGACCTGCCCAGTTACTTACTAAAACTCACTTCTTTTTATAACCGGTTGGGCATTTTGGCGCTGTCCCACTGATTTTCTTAGAAATCTTTCCTTTTATACAGGTAATAGTTGTGCTCTTTTTCGGAACAACCTTCTTAATGGCTTGCTGCGAGAATTTCACCTTGATAGTTGGTGATGAGAATGTGAAATTATCGGCCTGCAATTTAAGAAAGCCTTCCTTCTCTGAAACTAAAACTGTAGCGATCTGGTTCGCATTGTTAGAGGAGACAACCTCGACGCGAGCCTCGATCGGTGCGCTAGAGAAACCGTAGTAACAACGGGCGGTATCGGATCGAACAATGTAGGTATATCTACCTTGGAATTCCGAACCATCGATATTGTTATGAATTCCTGCGACTCGATAATTAAGTGAGCCATCCTTAAATTCAGGTGGTCCATTTTCAAATATCGGGGCGTTGGTTACTACCATTCCGTGCAATTTGCTCTTATCTGAGGAACAAGTGTTGTTGCCGATATATGTGTTGGCACCAAAATTCCAGAAAATCGAATTAGTCTTGCGGAGAATATTAGTTCCTGTATTACTTGCCGCTGGAGAGTATGGTTTCAATTGATTCTCAAAAGCGGCAAAGAGCCCGAACTTATCGAAGTTCACCGAAAGTAATCTGGTAGTCGTTTGGGCTGCCAAGAAACCTTCGTATGTTGTGGAATGTAACCCACCGACACTTGCATCGTTCCAGGAACCGTTACCTGGATCAGGTACCGATGATCCGACTCGTCCCACTGTGAAGAAATCTTTTAGATATTTCTCTAACTTTGGATCTTTGGCTATATCCGTTTTCGCAACACTTGCGGCTAACTCAGGAACAAATGTGACATCTCCCGAAATTCGAATCTTATTGTAGGTTGCATCCAGCGCCGTGACTGAGAAATCAGCATCCTGCATCCGGCCAAAAATCCAGCCAGTTAGATTCTTGTTCATTCGAAGTGTAACCGCGATCTTTTCATCGCCGAGAAAATCTGCAGAATTTACGCATTCATCGCCGATCGCAAATTCTGCGCAAGTGCCGCCTTTCTTAAGAGTGACTGGATAAACCTGACCTTTAAAATCGGAGAGCGAAATGTGGTTATCGAGCGTCGAGCCAGTCTTCTTTGAGGTAGCGATATAACGCAACAATATATGCGCTGCATAATATTTATCAGAGCCATCGCTATTTTTAACTGAACTCTTCCATACCGATAAACCACCACCGGCAGGAATATCTACCAATTCTGTTCCGCTCTTAAATTGATACTTTGCGATCTTCTTTGATGTCGCTTCTCCGTAAAGAGCTAACTTTTCTAGCGTTCCGTTCAAATTCTTAGCTTCGACGCTATCTAAACATGCACGATCGGCTTCATTTGCACATGGACTAAGAATCAAATCCGAATATAAATTGTCATACACCGCGCAGCTTGGATCATCCCATCCAGAACACCGCAACTGTTTCCAGTCTTCCAATTTCGTGCTACCTAAGTAATCTTGCCCATATATTGATGATTGGCTCCAGAGTCCAAAATCATTTGCAGCAAAGTCGGTATATACGACTGAGTCAGAGGCTTGAGCAGGTGCGTTTTGACCGATCGAAAAGCTGGTCAGAATAATTAAGTTAATGACAGTGGCGAATTTAATTAGCGTAGATCGCATTTAATTTCCCAACACTCCGTTATTGCGCGTTAGCGCGTTCTTTAATAGGTATGTAATAACTTCTGCATAGGCGACTCCAGTGGCTGCCCACATCTTTGGGAAGACCGACGTTGCGGTAAAGCCTGGCATCGTATTTAGCTCGTTGATGATTACTTCGTTATTAGGCGTTAAGAAAAAGTCCACACGCGCTAAACCAGAGCAACCAAGTGAGATAAATGCATCTACTGCTTTGGCGCGGATTTCATCGCTAATTTTCTGATCGATTTTTGCAGGTAGTTCGATAGTCGTTGCGCCATCTAGGTATTTCGCGTCGAAATCATAGAACTCGTACTTTGAGTCAATTTTGATTTGACCAACCAGTGATGCTTTTGCAACTCCATCTATCTCCAGAACTGCGCACTCTATTTCTGCACCACGGATTTCTTGCTCGACCAGCGCTTTGGTGTCGAATTTATATGCTTCGGCTAGCGCAGCTGAGAATTCGGCTGCCGATTTAACTTTAGTAGTCCCGCGAGAAGAACCTCCACGTGCGGGTTTAACAAATACTGGATAACCAAGTTGATCTGCAGTTTTCTGAATCGCAGCAGAGCCTTCGTTCCACTCTCTTAGGCGAACTACAAATCCGGCAGCAGTTTTAATTCCGTGTGAAGCAAAAATTGGCTTCGCAAATGATTTATCCATTGCAACCGCAGATGCCAAAACACCAGAGCCGACATAAGGAATATCTGCAATTTCCAGCAGCCCTTGAATAGTTCCATCTTCGCCAAAAGGTCCATGAAGTAAAGGAAAGACGATATCTATATCCAAATTCTTTCCTGCGGCGCTAAAACCATCCACGTTTAGCGCAACCGAAACTCCTGAATCTGGGATGGTTGGAAGTACTCCGTTATTTATCTCCAGTGAATAGTTTTCAGGTAGAAGGAACCACTTTCCGTTCTTGTTGATACCGATCAGAATTGGTTCGTATTTACTGCGATCGATTGCGGAGAGAACTCCGCCTGCAGAAATACAAGAAATTTCGTGTTCGCTCGAGCGTCCACCGCAGATGATTGCTACGCGCTGCTTCATCGGATGAAGTTCTCTGCTTTAGTCGTGATCTCCATCAATCGCTGTAAAGCGGCAGCGGGAGTAAGTGATCCATTTACGATATCTGCTACTGATTCGATTACAGGTACTTCGATGCCTACGCGATGGGCGATCTCGACAATTGCACCAGATGAAGAGACGCCCTCGACGGTCTTATCCCATTTTCCGAGAGCAGCATCCATCGAACCAGTGCTACCTAACAGTTCGCCAAAAGTTCTGTTACGCGACAGAGGCGAACCGCATGTGGCGACAAGATCGCCCATGCCAGCCAGTCCGGCGGCGCTGAGTGGATCTGCACCATGTGCTGCACACAAACGGGCGACTTCATTTAAACCGCGGGTAATCAACATCGCTTGGGTATTTTCGCCAAATCCCATACCGATTGAGATGCCCACGGCTAGCGCAATTACATTTTTTATCGCACCGGCTAACTCGCAACCAAGTAAATCCACTGAGGTGTAAACGCGGTAATACGGCGTGCGAAATAACGCACGCACTTCTTCAGATGTTGCCTGGTTAGTGGCCGCGGCAACGGCGCCAGCAGGTTGGCGAAGGATTAACTCATCTGCCAAGTTTGGCCCAGTAATTAATGCGATGCGGTGCTTGCCAATGACATCCTCCATCACTTCAGTCATGCGCATCTGCGAACTAATTTCGATACCTTTAAGTGTGCTTACTATTAAACAATCATCAGAAAAATATGGTTTCCACAGTTGCAAAGTTGCACGTAGTTGTTGAGAAGGAATGGCTAGCACGTAGCTCTTGCTGAAGGCGAAAGCTTCCTCAAGATCAGTAGTTGCGCGCAGCTCAGTTGGCAGAACATTTTGGCCGATATATTTCGAATTAGTGTGTTTGGAATTAATCTCATTGACTACTTCGTCTTTACGGCCCCAGAGCAACACTTCATTTCCGGCATCACAGAGCACTTGCGCAAGGGTTGAACCCCAAGCGCCTGCTCCGAATACCGATACTTTGCTCATCGCTCTTCTATCCTCGCTTATCTTCGCTGCTTCTTCTTAAAGTTGCCGGTGCGCGGCAGATCTGATGTATGCGGATCAAAGATTACTTCAGGGCGCTTCTCGCCACGAATTTGCTCAAGCAGGGTAGTTATCTCCCGCATAACTTTAGCGGTCGCTTCGATCAGAGCCTGCGGATCATCGCCCTTGCCATACCAAGGAGATAGGTCCACTGGTTTGCCCGCAACTATCGTGATCTGAGTGCGTGGAAATAACTTTATCTTCTTGGAATATGTCGGCATCAATATTTGCGATCCCCACTGCGCAACCGGAATCACTGGCGTATTTGTAGTCAACGCCAAACGCGCCAAACCAGTTTTAGCAACCATCGGCCAATGTCCCAAATCGCGCGAGAGAGTTCCTTCGGGATAGACACCAAGCAAATGTCCAGCTTCTAACAATCGCTTGGCATGATCAACAGCTTTACCGGCATTTGGTGTTTCACGTTCGACTGGTACCTGACCTGCGGCAAGGAGAATTCGCCCAATAATCGGAACTTTAAAAACGCTCACCTTGCCGAGAAAACGAGGCGCCCGACCGTTCTTATAGAGAAAGTGTGCAAAATTTAAAACATCAAAATAAGACAGGTGGTTATTTGCGACGATAACTGCGCCGGTCTTAGGGATATTTTCTGCGCCGATCCATGTGCGCTTGGTAATACACCGAATTAGTGGGATAACAATTGCGGTGCAAATTTTAAATGTCAGATTTGTCCCAAGCGGTTTTCCGGTGGGTGGCGCATATGAAACGCGCATCTGGGCCATACTGCAATGTTAGTGGGCAAAGAAAAACTGGGGCCAGCAAACGCTGACCCCAGTTTTATAAAGTTTGAAAAAGATTAAGAGAAAGAATTACTTCTTCTTCTTCTTTACAACCTTCTTTGCAGCCTTCTTAGGTGCTGACTTCTTCTTTGCAGCCTTCTTAGGAGCAGCCTTCTTAGCTGACTTCTTAGCGGCCTTCTTTGGAGCAGCCTTCTTAGCTGCTGGCTTTGCAACTGGCTTTGGTTCTGGCTTTGGAGCAGGACCTAGCTTGCGCTCACCTGAGATGACATCCTTCAAACCCTTTGCA
>WLQO01000033.1 GCA_009698295.1 Actinomycetota bacterium
GATTGTGGAATCGGAATTGATGTCTGCACTGGGGGAGAGTTAGCCGTAGCGCTTGCTGGTGGGATTGATCCAGCAAAGATTGAGGTTCACGGAAACAATAAATCGCTATCTGAAATCGATCGTGCAGTCTCGGTTGGTGTTAAGACCATAGTCATGGACTCATTGCACGAGATAGATCGTGTGGCCGCGATGGCGCGCAAACACAACAAGGTGCAAGGTGTGATGTTGCGATTAACTCCTGGAATTCAAGCGCACACCCACGAATCAATTTCCACCGCACATGAAGATGTGAAATTTGGATTTTCAATTGCCAGTGGCGCTGCCTGGGCTGCAGTCCAAGCAGTACTCGCGCACCCTGAATTAGAACTCCGCGGATTTCATTCGCATATCGGATCGCAAATTTTTGGTACTGAATCGTTCCAACTTGCTGCCGATCGATTGATCGCACTTCTTGCAAAGTATCGCGATACCTATTCCAAAGAACTTCCTGAACTAGACCTCGGAGGTGGTTATGGAATTGCCTACCTTCCTGAAGATGAAACACTCGAACCTGGCGAAGTCATGCCGGCACTGCGCAGCGCAGTAACCGCAGCGTGCGAAAAACATAAATTGAATATTCCAATAATTTCAATTGAACCGGGCCGCGCGATAGTTGGGCCAACTACTTTTACTTTGTACGAAGTTGGAACCACCAAAGATGTTGTACTCGAAGATGGTGCGATCCGTCGCTATATCTCAGTCGATGGCGGAATGAGTGACAATATCCGCCCATCTTTATATGACGCGCAATATCACGCAGTGATTGCACAACGTTCGTCATCGGTAAAAGCAATTTCTTCTCGCGTAGTTGGCAAGCATTGCGAAACAGGCGACATTGTTATCCGCGATATCGCTCTGCCCGCAGATATTGCCCCTGGTGATTTAATCGCAATTCCTGCAACGGGGGCATATGGCCGCAGCATGGCTAGTAATTACAACCACGTGCCTCGCCCCCCAGTTGTTGCAGTAAAAGATGGAAAAGCCCGCGTAATTGTCCGTCGCGAAAATGAGGAAGATCTGCTCGCACTTGATGTGAAAGAATAAGCAGATGAGCCCAGCGGATAAACCTGTACGCATCGGCATGCTCGGTTGTGGCGTGGTCGGCAGTTCTGTCGCGCGCTTATTGTTGGCAGACACAGCAGAACTCTCAACTCGCGCCGGAGTAAAGATCGAATTAGCTCGCATCGCAGTTCGCACTATTAAGCCATACGAAGGAATCAATCCCGCGCTCTTTACAACAGATCCATTCTCGATTGTTAATGATCCTGAAATTGATCTGATCATCGAAGTCATTGGCGGGATTGAACCAGCGCGCGAATTGATTATGACTGCTATTGAAAATCGTAAATCGGTTGTTACTGCAAATAAGGCGTTACTAGCGAGCCACGGTGCAGAAATGTTTACTGCTGCATATGCCAAGGGCGAAGATATTTATTACGAAGCATCGGTTGCGGGCGCTATTCCAATTATTCGTCCGATGCGAGATTCACTAGCGGGAGATTTCGTAACCCGATTGATGGGAATCGTAAATGGAACAACAAATTACATCTTGACCAAGATGCATGAAGATAACCGTGAATTTGCCGATGTCTTAAAAGAAGCGCAGGCGTTGGGCTATGCCGAAGCAGATCCAACTGCAGATGTTGAAGGTTTTGATGCTGCCGCCAAAGCTGCAATTCTTTCTGGCCTTGCCTTCCATACCCGCGTAACAGTTGATGATGTTTACCGTGAAGGAATTTCTAAGATCACTTTGGAAGATGTAAATATCGCTAAATCAATGGATCACGTCATCAAACTCTTGGCGATTGCAGAGCTAACACCCGCCGATGAGATTTCCGTTCGTGTTCACCCGGTTATGTTGCATAAGAGCCACCCCCTTGCTTCGGTTCGTGATGCCTATAACGCAGTATTTGTTGAAGCAGAATCAGCTGGTTCGTTGATGTTCTACGGACGCGGAGCCGGAGGCGCGCCAACTGCGTCTGCGATTCTGGGAGATGTTGTCGCTGTTGCTCGCCACATCGCACTTAACTCAGTTGGCCAACGCGAAACAGATTATGCCGATCGCGATATCGCTCCAATTGAAAGTACAAAGACTAAATTCTTAATTCGCCTTGAAGTAGCCGATAAAGCAGGTGTTTTAGCAGCGATTGCTACCGTCTTTGCCAATCACGGCGTATCAATTCAGACTGTTAATCAAGCTGGACGCAATAGCGATGCTGAAGTAACAATCGTTACTCACCGAGCAACTGAAGGCGAACTTAAAGCAACAGTTGCATCGCTGAAAGCTATGGATATGGTTAATAAAATTTCTAGCGTTATCCGCGTTGAAGGAGCGATGCCCGCATGAGTTTATTTAAAGCGAAAAAATCTGGTGCACATCAATGGCGGGGAGTAATCGAGGAGTATCGCGATCGTTTGCCGGTTACTGATAAAACTCCAATAGTTTCTCTGCGCGAAGGTGGCACACCACTTATTTATGCTTGCTATCTCTCTGAACTTCTTGGCAATGATGTCTGGTTAAAGTATGAAGGCACCAATCCGACTGGATCATTTAAAGATCGCGGCATGACAATGGCGATTTCTAAAGCCGCCGAAGATGGCGCCAAAGCAGTTATCTGCGCTTCAACCGGAAATACATCTGCCAGTGCTGCCGCATATGCAACAAAGGCTGGAATGATTTCAGCGGTTTTGATTCCCGCTGGAAAGATCGCAACTGGAAAATTGGCACAAGCCGTGATCCACGGTGCACAAATTTTGCAGGTAGCCGGAAACTTTGATGATTGCTTAACGCTGGCGCGCGATCTATCCGAAAATTATCCGGTTGCACTAGTTAACTCAGTAAATCCTTATCGCATTGAAGGCCAGAAAACAGCCGCCTTTGAAGTAATCGATATGTTGGGCTTTGCTCCAGATATCCATGCTCTTCCTGTCGGTAACGCCGGAAATATCACTGCATACTGGAAGGGTTATAACGAGTACCGTAAAGATGGAATTTCGAATTCACTTCCACAAATGTATGGCTTCCAGGCAGCAGGTTCTGCACCTTTAGTTAAGGGCAAGCCAGTTTTGAAACCAGAAACAATTGCCACAGCAATCCGCATCGGAAATCCGGCATCTTGGGATCAAGCAATTGAGGCGCGAGATAAATCCGGTGGCGTGATTGACTCGGTTACAGATAAAGAAATTTTGGCTGCATACGCGCTAGTCGCTGGAAAAGAAGGTGTATTTGTTGAGCCTTCATCAGCAGCTGGTATTGCAGGTTTAATCAAATATAAGAAGGCGGGAAAGTTACCTAAGGGCAAGAAAATTGTTATCACAGTTACTGGCCATGGGCTAAAAGATATTTCTTGGGCGCTGGAAAAATTTGCCAAGCCAAAGATCGTAAAAGTTAACGCAGTCGCTGCCGCAAAGGCGTTGGGTCTAAAGTAAACGCCATGGCTAAACCAACTTTTAAAGCCAATCCCATTCAAGTTCAGGTCCCTGCCACTAGCGCTAATTTAGGACCGGGCTTTGATTCATTTGGTTTAGCACTTGGTATGCATGATCGTTATGTCGCACAGATTTTAGATGATGCTGGTTTAGATATAGATGTCACTGGTGAAGGCGCTGAAGAAGTTCCGCGTACTGATAAGAACTTGCTTGTTAAAGCTATGTACAAAGGTTTTGATTTTCTTGGTGGTAAACCTAAAGGCATCGCTGTTCGTGCGCTAAATGTTATTCCGCATGGTCGTGGCCTTGGATCATCGGCAAGTGCGATTGTTGGTGGTTTATCTTTGGCGCGCGCTTTGGTTTTAACTGGAATAGATAAGATGAATGATGAAAAATTGCTGCAGCTTGCAACCGAGATGGAAGGCCATCCAGATAACGTTGCCGCCGCCCTTTATGGAAACGCAGTTGTTGCCTGGCAAGAAGATCAGCACGGCAAGAGCGTTGCGCAAGCAATCTCATTAAGCGTTGATACTCGTATCCGCGCGATCGCTTTTATTCCGGCTACTGCGGTTGCGACAGCAAAGGCGCGCAAGATGTTGCCAGAGACAATTCCCCATCGTGATGCCGCGCGCAATTCTGCAAATAGCGCGCTCTTGGTTCATGCGTTGACGCTGCGCCCAGATTTACTCTTTAGAGCGACCGAAGATTTCTTACATCAGACCTATCGCAGCGAAGCGATGCCTGCATCATTTGCGCTTTTAAATAAGTTGCGCGGTGCAGGAGTTGCCGCCTTTATCTCAGGCGCTGGTCCAACCGTGCTGGCCTTACACACTGGCAGTGAATCTGATGTCGCTGAATTAATGCGCGCGGCCGGCAGTAAATTTGAAGCTAAATCCTTGGAGATTTCTCGCATGGGAGCCGAACTTCTGTAAATGCCGTGGGGGTGCTATGGTTACCCCACTTGCTCAGCCGGAAGTTACGGTGAAAGTCGGCAGGTAACCAATTCCAAATAACCAGGCTTTTTGCTTCTACGAACTCATCGTCGTAGACGAAGCCCTAAATGAAAAGATAGAGATGACAGATCAAGATAACGATCAAGTTAAGGACGCAGAACCAATTCGTTCAAATAGTCCTGAGCTAGCCGCAATGAGCCTTCCAAAGTTAAAGGAAGTTGCTGCGCAACTAGGTATTGATGGCGCAACAAAGTTGAAGAAGGATGCGCTTGTAACAGCGATTGCAGATTTGCAGGCAGCAAATCGCGAAGCCGCTAAGGCAGAACGCGAAGCCCGCCGCGAAGCCCGCAATGCAAAGAAGAATTCCAGCCGTGAGAGCTCACAGAACAATTCAGGTGGCAACTCCAATGGCGATGATGATGGCGATGATGAAGGTTCAAATGAAAACCATGACAATGGCCCACGCGATAACGACCGCAACTTTGCCGGCCGCGACCGTGGACGTGGACGCGATCGAAACCGAGGACGTGATCGCAATCGCGATCGTGGGCCACGTGAAGAACGCGAACCAGTAATTGGCGAAGATGATGTCTTAGTACCAGTCGGTGGTCTCGTTGACATCATGGATAACTATTCATTTATCCGCACAGGCGGTTACTTACCAGGACCAAACGATGTCTATGTTTCACAGCAACAAGTTCGTAAATACGGACTTCGCAAAGGCGATGTCGTAACTGGCCAAGTGCGTCAAGCGCGCGAAGGTGAACAACGTCAGAAGTACAACCCATTAATTACTTTAGAAACAATTAATGGCGTTACTCCAGATGAAGCGCGTGGTCGCGTGGAATTCGGCAAGTTGGTACCGCTATATCCACAAGAGCGTCTGCGCCTGGAAACTGAACCAAATATTTTGACAACTCGCGTAATCGATTTAATTGCGCCGATTGGTAAAGGCCAGCGCGGACTTATCGTTTCGCCACCTAAGGCCGGAAAGACTATGGTCCTGCAGGCAATCGCGAATGCGATTACAACTAATAACCCAGAATGTCATTTGATGGTTGTTCTAGTTGATGAGCGCCCGGAAGAAGTTACCGATATGCAACGCTCTGTAAAGGGTGAAGTTATCGCTTCTACTTTCGATCGTCCCGCTGATGATCACACCACAATTGCAGAACTTGCTATCGAGCGCGCCAAGCGCTTGGTTGAACTCGGTCACGACGTAGTCGTATTGCTCGATTCAATTACTCGTTTAGGTCGTGCATATAACATTGCAGCTCCGGCTTCAGGTCGCATCCTTTCTGGTGGCGTTGACTCTGCTGCTTTGTATCCACCAAAGAAGTTCTTCGGTGCCGCTCGTAATATTGAAGATGGTGGATCGCTAACTATCTTGGCAACTGCGCTAGTTGATACTGGCTCTCGTATGGATGAAGTTATCTTCGAAGAGTTCAAGGGCACTGGAAATATGGAGCTCATCCTCGATCGCCGTATGGCAGATAAGCGAATCTTCCCAGCAGTAAACGTTGTTGCATCAGGCACGCGTAAGGAAGAAATTCTTATGGGAACTGAAGAGCTCAATATTGTCTGGAAGCTTCGTCGCGTACTTCACGCGCTAGAGCCTCAGGCCGCACTAGAACTCTTGCTCGAGAAGATGAAGGGCACAAAGTCCAACGTCGAGTTCTTGATGCAGATCCAGAAGACAACTTCTGGTCCAAACGAGGGTTAAGCCCAAAGTTCCTTAATTTCACCGCACGACCGCAAGGCTTTCACACGGTCTTCACAAGGTCTAAGCCCATTATCTACTTATCAGCCAGCCACCCGGTCGGCTAAATAAGGAGATTGAAATGTCAGCAACTAAGAAGTTTCTTGCAACAGCACTTATCGCGGGCTCACTTGTAGGTGGAATCTCATCAGCATCTGCTGTAGATACTAAAGATGCCGCGATTGCTCGCGCGCAGACACATGCAACATATCAAGCTCAGATGGATTCATATATCGCATCTCATCGCGCGATCATTGATGCACGTCGTGCAGCAAATGCAAAAGCGTTAGCAGATTTTCAAGCAGCACTTGCTGCAGCAACAACTGATGCACAAGTAAAGGCTGCTAAGGATGCGCGCAAAGCAGCAGCGGTTGCAGCAGAAGCAACTTTAAATGCGGCAAAGGCTGCTTTGGTAAAACCAACTAAGCCGGTAAAGCCAGTGAAGGCTGCAAAGCCAGCACCAACAACGCCAAAGGCTTAAATCTTCGGACAGAGGGTGAGTGAACCGCAAGATCTGTGCGCCCCCCGCACGGATTTTGCGGTTTCCTCTTTTCACGAGAGGATAAGCACCTAGCCATATCCCATGGTGATGCCCTGGTTCACCGCTTGATGCGGACCCAGCCATAGAAAAGGAAAAAGAATGAAGCCAGAGATCCACCCAGAATATAAAGAGACCCAAGTAACTTGTGGTTGCGGTGAAAAGTTTGTAACCCGCTCAACAGTTGCCAGCGGATCTATCTACGTTGAAGTTTGTTCAGTCTGCCACCCGTTCTACACAGGTAAGCAGCGCATTCTCGATACTGGTGGACGCGTCGCTAAGTTCGAAGAACGCTTCGGAAAAAAGACAGCCAAGTAGCTTTCTAAAGAGACCGCATCGCAGCCGTAAAGGTTGCGGCGCGGTCTCTTTATTTTTATCTCAATTAAGGAATTTTAACTAACAGAAGGGAGAAGCCTGATGAGTAACGATCGCTTTGCATCCGCACACGAAATGGTGCGCGAATATCAAGAACTTGAAAAGAAGATGGCCGATCCTTCTATCCACGAAGATCAAGGTAAGGCCCGCCAGCTCGGTCGCCGCTATGCCCAACTTGGTCCAGTCGTTGCAGGCTTTAACGCTTGGAAATCTGCGGCAGATGATTTAGAAGCCGCGAAAGAGATGGCGGCGGAAGATGAATCTTTTGCATCGGAAATTCCGGCGATGGAAGTTGCTGTTGAAGCTGCTGCAGATAAATTAGAAGAGTTGTTATTGCCGCGTGATCCCAATGATGACCGCGATGTAATTATTGAAGTTAAGGCCGGTGCAGGTGGAGATGAATCAGCGCTCTTCGCTGGAGATCTAGTCCGTATGTATCAACGCTATGCCGAAAAGCGTAATTGGAAAGTTGAGATCATCGATATGACGGAATCGGATCTCGGTGGGTATAAAGATATTTCGATGGCGATTAAATCCAAGGGAACGCCTGAACCTGGAACGACACCTTATGCACGTTTAAAATTTGAAGGTGGCGTGCACCGCGTGCAACGCGTTCCGGAAACTGAAAGTCAGGGACGTATTCACACATCTGCCGCTGGCGTACTTGTTTTGCCCGAGGCTGAAGAAGTCGATGTTGAGTTAAATATGAATGATGTGCGCGTAGATGTTTATCGCTCATCAGGTCCGGGAGGACAGTCTGTTAACACAACTGACTCTGCGGTTCGTTTAACTCACGTGCCAACGGGGATTGTTGTCTCCTGCCAAAATGAAAAGTCTCAACTTCAAAATAAAGAGTCGGCGCTACGTATTTTACGTGCACGTCTGCTCGCTGATGCGCAGGAAAAGGCCGAAGCAGCGGCGATGGCAGAACGTAAAAGCCAGGTCCGCACAGTCGATCGTTCAGAACGTATTCGTACCTACAACTATCCGGAAAATCGCTTGAGCGATCATCGCGTGAATTACAAATCAAATAACCTGGATTCGGTTTTAAATGGCGAACTCGATGATGTTGTGCAAGCCCTTCTTGATGCCGATAAGGCAGCGAAACTCTCTTCTACCAACTAACTTTAAAAGTAAAGATAAATATGAGCGACATCAAGCCCTTACTGCGTTCAGCTAAGGAAAGATTGGCTGCAGCTGATATCCAAGAAGTAGATGCCGAACATTTACTTGCTTATGTTCTAGGAATATCACGAATGGATCTTCATAACGCTGTGAAGCTGGAGGGAACGTTAAAAGCCCTCGGTGATTTTGGAGTGATTGAAGATACCTTTGCAAAGCTGATCTCGCGACGCGCAGGCCATGAACCACTGCAGTATTTAACGGGTATCGCGTACTTCCGACATTTAGAGATCGAAGTTGGCCCAGGTGTTTTAGTTCCACGTCCCGAGAGCGAATTGCTAGTTGATGCGGTGCTGACTCATATTACAAATTTGGAAATAGATGGCGAAATCTCGGTAATTGATTTAGGCGCAGGTTCAGGTGCGCTATCGCTTGCCATTGCTACTGAAGCGCCGCGTTCGCGCGTGATCGCAGTAGAAAAGAGCGTTGAGGCGATTGCATGGTTGAAGAAGAATGTGGCAAAGATTTCTGAAAATGTGCGCGTTGTCGAAGGCGATGTCGCAGATGTGCTGCCAGGCGTTAAATGTGACATCGTCATAGCCAATCCGCCCTATATTCCAGATAAGCAAGCCTTGCCGCGTGATGTAGCAGAACATGAACCACATATCGCGCTCTTTGGTGGAGCAACTGGTTTGGAACTTCCAAAGTTATTTATTGAAGCTGCAGCGCGTTTATTAAAGCGTGGGGGAGTCTTAGCAATCGAACACACCGAAGAACAAGGTGCGGCTATTGATGCGTTGCTATCTCGTGAATTCATTGACATCGCGCTGCATCAAGATTTAACTGGTCGTCCACGCTGGACATCTGCGGTTAGGAAATAAATGGCGCGCCACGAACTTTCACAAGGTGACTTGTCAGAACATGTCGCAACGGCGGTTACTGCGCTAAAAGATGGCTATGTGATCGTTGCTCCGATGGAGCACAGTTATGCGCTAATCGCCGATGCTTTCTTACATGATGCAGTACGTGCAATGCATGTATTGCGCGGAGATGCGTTAGGCGTTGCGGCACAAGTTGCAATTGCAAACCGCGATTCGATCGATGGAATAGCTCGCAATATTTCCGCCGAAGCGCGCCTGTTGATGCAGAATTTTTGGCCAGGGTTATTGTCGCTTAATCTAAAACCCCAAGCCGGCCTCAATTGGGATTTAGGCGATGGAAATAGCCTCGATCAGATCAGTGTGCGAATTCCGAATTCCGAATTTATCTTGGAAGTTCTCAAAAAATCTGGACCATTGGCAATTGCTAGCGCAGCTTTAGTTGGGAATCTTCCAATTAGCGATCCGGCAGATATTTCATATTTGGATTCAGATCTTGCTGCGGTTTTCGTGGCTGGGGTTCTGCCCAAAGGTGGGGCGAGCACCGTTATAGATCTCACAGGTATCCGCGCCCGCATTGTGCGTGATGGCGCAATCTCACTTAGCGAAATCACAGCGCTCGTACCTGATATTTCTCACCGTTAAGGCTTAGGCTTGCGCGCATGAGTTCAGAGACTTTTTATGGCCCCGATTTCGCACTGCTGAGTCAACAAGATCCCGATATCGCAGCGGTCTTACTTTCTGAGTTAAAGCGCCAGCAGACCAATTTGCAATTAATTGCATCTGAAAACTTTACTTCGCGAGCAGTTCTCGCAGCGCTCGGTTCCACGTTGTCTAATAAATATGCCGAGGGATATCCCGGAAAGCGTTATTACGGCGGCTGTGAAGAAGTTGATAAGGCAGAAGTTATTGCGATTGAACGCGCCAAAACTTTATTTGGTGCAGAGCATGCCAATGTTCAGCCGCATTCTGGTGCCAGCGCCAACGTTGCGGTCTATCAAGCATTTACCAAGCCTGGTGACACTGTTCTTGCGATGTCACTGCCACATGGTGGCCACTTAACACATGGATCACCAGTTAACTTCTCTGGCAAATGGTTTAACGTCGAGTCATATGGCGTGCGCCAAGATAACGAACTAATTGATTATGACGAGCTTCGCGATATTGCAGTTCGTACCAAACCAAAGATGATCTGTTCTGGCGCAACGGCCTATCCATCGCTAATTGACTTTGAAAAGGTGCGTGCGATTTGCGATGAAGTCGGTGCGATTATGTGGGTAGATGCCGCTCACTTCATTGGATTGGTAGCTGGTAAAGCAATTCCTTCTCCTGTTCCGCATGCAGATGTAGTCTCCTTTACAACGCATAAAGTTTTACGCGGACCACGTGGTGGCATGATCTTGACTAAGGCCGAACATGCAACTGCGATTGATAAAGC
>WLQO01000034.1 GCA_009698295.1 Actinomycetota bacterium
GCTGGCCACAAAACCAATTTGTGGATTGGCATCAGGAACTTTTATGGCACCGATAGAACGTAAATTGCCATCTTGCGGCAAGAATGGAATTGGTCCTTGGAAAGCAACTTGGCCAGTTGAGTCACGTACTGTGACGATAGGTGAGTATCCATTGGCTTGCAGATAAACTCGAGTATCCCCAAAAGTCAACGGGCTATTTACTTTCAGCGTCTTAACCTTCGATGTTTTCTCACCTGGATTAGTTACTCGTACAGTTGCGGTGTAATCCTGTGGCGCATTAGTTAGCGGATCGTACTTTGCTACGAAATCTATAACCTCGATTATAAAAGGCTGCAACGAATCTTCATGAACCAATTTTCCAAAAGAAAGAGTGTCGTAAGAAGTTGGAAGGCTGATAAACCGTTCACCTTTATTAACAATCGCTTCACCGCGCATTCCAAATAAAGATCCAACGCTAACTCCTACTAAAATTAATATGAGAGATAGATGAAAGAGTAAGTTCCCAGTCTCGCGTAAATAACCCTTTTCGGCAGATAAGGCGCTAGCTTCGGTGCGAACTCGAAAACGTTTCTTTTTAAACCATTCTCCGGCTCTTGCTAGCTCTTGACCGTTTCCTGAAAACTCTTGAAAAGATTCTAAGCGCGATAAGTTCCGAGGAGTCAGTGGTGGCAGGGCGCGCATCGCTTTAAAATGCTCAAAAGTTCGCGGAAGCACACAACCAATCAGCGAGATAAAGAGCAAGATATAGATTGCGCTAAACCACGGCGATGAATAAACCGAAAAACCCGAAAGGCGCTCAATCCAGCGGGCTAACTCAGGTTTATCAATAAAGTACTGGCGCACCGCCATGGGATTCTGGGTTCGCTGTGGAATTAAAGAACCTGGGATTGCTGCGACACCCAACATCATTAACAAGATCAAAGCGGTGCGCATACTTGTTAACTGGCGCCACATAAAACGTAGCAATCCAGTTGTGCCTAATTCAGGAAGCATTGCCTCATTAGTCATTAGATCACCGGCGCAAAATCTGTAATGAGTGATCGCAGTGACGCCATCAGATCAGTCCATAAACCAAGAAGTTGCGCGATACCAATAAGAATTAGGAGTGTCCCACCAATTTTGGTTATCAAATCTCCGCGCTTAGTTAAGAATTTACGCAGGCGCTCTGATTTATCTAAGTAAAGACCGGAAGCAATAAAGGGCGCACCTAAACCAATGCAATAACCAAATGAAAGAATCGCACCCCGTGCTGCGCTAGATTCTTGGAAAGCAAGTGTTTGAACGGTTGCCAGCGCTGGCCCAATACATGGAGTCCATCCGATTCCAAAGAGAAATCCTAAGAGCGGTGCACCAATGAGTCCTCCGTTTGTAGAAATTTTCGGCGATAGCGTTGGCATCATGGGAAAGCGCCCCATGAAGATCAAGCCAAGAAAGATCGTGATAACGCCTAGGAATCTGGTAATTGCTTCTTCATTTGTTGATATGTGTGCCCCGATCCCGCCAAAGAGCGCACCATAAGAAATAAATAAGACGCTAAATCCAAGAACGAAGAGAATTGAGCCAAGAAAGACCCGACCTTTCGCTTTGGAATAACCTGCTGCGAAGGATAAATAGCCAGGAACTAATGGCAATACACAAGGAGATAGGAAGGAAATCAATCCTGCGATTATTGCTATAGGAAAAGCGGCTAAGAGGAAACCACTAAAGAGTTGATCGACGAAGAAATCGGTCATTCGGCTTCAAGCTTTCGAATCAATTTACTTAATGAAGTAAGAGTTACTTCACCAGAAATACGTGCCGCAACATTGCCATTTTTATCAACTAATACCGTTGAAGGAATCGCGTTGGCAGGCAGGGTGCCTTTGAAGCCAATTAAAAGTGAGTCATCGATAAAGGTTGGATACGGCATAGATAACCGGCGAGCAAATGCTTCGGCATTTGCTGGATTGTCACGAGTCAATATCCCCATAAATTGCACTTCTGGATATTGTTTAGCGAGTTCAATAAGAGTTGGAATTTCAGCGCGACAAGGTGAGCACCAAGATGCCCAAACATTTACTACCGCAACCTGACCGGGCTTGAAGATAAAAGTTTTTCCACTTAGCGTCAGACCTGACAGAGTTGGTGCAGGATTTCGCTCTGAAACAGCGATGTTTGTGACTGCACCGCTACCCTCAATAAAACTTTCCTCTGGCGTTGAACTTCCGCCACCACAGCCAGTTAAAGTGATTACAGAAATTAACGCAAGCGCGAATAAGGAAATTGGCTTACGCATAAATTCAATTATTTCTTGGGAGGTAATAAATGTGCGGCTGGTTCAGAATAAGTCAGACCTGAAACCACACCAGCATCATCGAAATGGATGCTGGTAACAGAAGCCAATGTACATTCCCGCTTACGCGGATCGTGGAGCATCGAACGACCTTCAATCGCACTTCTGGTAATCCAGATTGGCAATTGATGTGAAACTACGATGGCATCTTTCCCATTGGCCGCTTTATTGGCTGCAAAAATTGCCGCGAGCATCCGGTTGATTTGTACTTCATAAGGCTCGCCCCAAGATGGTTTCCAAGGGTTGTACAAATGACGCCATGAACTTGGGTGTTTCAAAACTCCACTTCCGAGCTCAAAGCTTTTACCTTCAAATACATTCTCTGCTTCGATTAAACGATCATCGGTTGTAATTGCAATTCCATGTGCTTTCGCAATTGGCGCTGCCGTCTCTTGTGCACGTTGTAGTGGTGATACGTGTAATGCGCCTAAGTTAATTGATTTAGACCATTCGCCCAGAACTTGTGCCATCTCTTGCCCGCGATTAGAAAGGCGCCATCCAGGTTGGCGTCCATAGAGAATTTTCTCTGGATTCTCGACTTCACCGTGGCGTACTACGTGGACCGTTGAACTCATAGCGCTAAGCATAAAGCGTCCCGTGGCAAGGCAATATCGCGCTTAATCGCTAGGGTAGTGACATGTCACTCACACCAAGGCGTGCGGCTTTCTTCGATGTCGATAACACCTTGGTTCGGGGCTCAACTATTTACTTTCTTGGCCGAGGCATGTACCAACGGGGCTTTTTTACAAAGTCTGATATTTCGCGCTTTGTTTTAGCGAATCTGCGATTTCGATTAACGGGAACCGAAAAACAAGATGAGATAAACCGCTTTCAGAAATCAGCGCAAGATTTTATAGGTGGCCACAATGTCTCAGAAATAAGAGCAGTGGCCCAGGAAATTTATGATGAGTACGTTTCTCCTGCTTTATGGGAGGGAACAATAGAAATTGCACAACGTCACTTAAATGATGGAGTTGAAGTTTGGCTAGTAACTGCAGCACCTGAAGATATGGCAACTTTAATCGCTGAGCGTTTAGGATTTACGGGAGCCCTTGGAAGTAAAGCCGCAATAAAAGATGGTCACTACACCGGAGCCATGAACGGACCTTTATTACACGGTCGTGAAAAAGCAATGGCTATTCAAGAACTGGCTAAAGCAAATGGATTTGATTTAGAAACGTGTTTTGGATATTCCGATAGTCATAACGATTTACCACTTTTGCTAACTGTAGGAAATCCATCAGCAATTAACCCTGATGCAAAGTTGCGGATACGCGCCTTACAAGAGCGGTGGCCAATTCATGATTTCCGCCGGATGCGTTTCCTCAATCGATTACTCGGACCTATGGTCTCTCGAGTCGCTTGGCTGGGCACCAGACTTACTCCCCGCCGTAACTCCCGCTGAGTTAAAAAGCCAATTCGCGCAGCAACCTCACTTGCCAGTAATGTAGGCAAGTTATGGAAACGCGCTCCTTTGCAGATTACTTACGTACCTTGGATGACGCTGCCCTAATTTCACTCTTTACACATCGCCCAGATTTAGTAACTCCAGTACCTCCTGATATTGCATCCCTCGCAGTTCGTGCGACTTCTGCACCGAGTCTGGCAAGAGCAATAGATGCGCTAAATGCTTGGCAGCACCAAGTTTTGGAAGCATGTGCAGTTGTTGCAGAACCATTTACTGAAAAGAACATCACTGCACTCACAGATAAGGCTGCAGTCTTTGTAATCCCAGGTTTGATTGAACGCGGTTTAATTTACACAGGAAAAGATGGTCTTTATGTGCCAACCACAGTGCGTGAAGTTCTGGGCGGTGATATCGCTGGACTTGGCCCACAGTCAATGGCGAAGTTGAATTTAAAGTTGTTGGAAGAGGCTCCTCCGGCTGCAAAGAAAGCACTTGATGCCATGGTTTGGGGACCGCCACGAGGCACTGTCGCTGATGTCAAAAAACCCGGAGCTGGTGTTGCTTGGCTATTAGAAAATAACTTTGTTGTCGTTGCAAATTCTCATACCGTGTTGATGCCGCGCGAAGTTGCAATTCATTTGCGCGGCGGCAAGTTACATAAAGAACTTTCTATCCAATCACCAGAACTTATTGGCGATAAGCGTGATAACAAGAGCGTTCAACTCGCGGCGATTGCCAATATTTCAACGTTCTTACGATGGACTGAAGAGATCCTAAATTTCTGGGCTCAAGAACCTGCGGAGGCGCTGCGTTCTGGAGGCTTAGGCGTTCGTGATTTAAAAGTTATCTCAAACCACCTGGGCGTTGATTCAACTTGTGCAGCATTTGTGGCCGAGCTTGCTTACCTAGCCGGTCTATTAACTATCGATGCCGAAGATCATATTCTTCCAACAAGCCAATTTGATATTTGGTTAACCCAGACTTCATCGGCACGTTGGCAAACTCTTGTTTCGCAATGGCTGATTACTTCCCGGATGAGTGGATTAGTTGGCAAAGAAGAGTCAAAAAATGTGGCACCGCTTGGACCTGAATTAGATCGCGTAGCAGCTGCCCCAATTCGCAAGTTAACTCTGCGATTACTGTTGGAAAGTCAGGGATTCGCGCCAAAAATAGAATCTTTACTTTCCCTGGCTCAATGGAATACGCCAGCAAAACGAAGTGGTGGAATATCCAGCGAGTACATAGCCTGGAACCTACGTGAAGCGGAATGGCTTGGTATTACTGGGCAAGGAGCAATTTCAAAGTATGGAGTTGGTTTACTTGAAGGAAGAGATTTAATCGAGATTGATGAAGATCTTCCAAAAACCGTTGATCACATTCTTATTCAGAGCGACCACACTGCAATTGCACCCGGTCCGCTGGAGCATGAAATTGCTCAAGAACTAGCAATTCTTGCTGAAATCGAAAGTCGCGGTGGCGCAACCGTATATCGATTTAGCGAAGCAACTATCCGCCGCGGTTTAGATCATGGACGCACTGGGGATGAGATAAAAGCATTCTTAAAGAAAACTTCAAAAACTCCAATGCCACAGCCGCTGGAATATTTAATTGCTGATGTTGCCAAGAAGCATGGCAAGTTACGAGTTGGAAATACCTCAGCATTTATTAGATGTGAAGATCCAGCGCTGATCGCTCAAATCATCAGCGATAAGCGATTGGAAATGTTATCGCTCAGGCAGATATCACCAGAAGTATTAATCTGCCAACATGATGCAGCCGATGCCATGTCTATCTTGCGCAGCTTTGGATATTTACCTGCAGGCGAAGATTCGCAAGGAGCTTTACTTAGCGGACCACGGATTCAACGTGCAAAAGGAAAACCTCGTCCACCAAGAATAATTGGTGAATTCGATCGTCCTGATGAGTTGCAGTTAGAAGCGGCGCTGCGTGCGCTGAGAACTGGTGAAAAATCTAGCCATCGCCAAAGTACTTTACGAAATATTGCATCAAATGCACTTGGATCTCTGCCACGTACAACCGCTAACGAAACTTTAGATATTTTGGCTGACTATCTGCAAAATCAACCGGCTACATCGCTATCCATTGGTTACGCCGATAACAATGGCCTAGTTTCACATCGCATCATCGATCCGTTAAAACTCTCCGCCGGTTCGCTAATTGCGCGTGACCATGCCACTGGTGAGGTACAAACCTTTAGAATTGCGCGCATAACTGGGGTGGCGGCTATATGACAAGCACGAATGAGGCGAAATACGGCAGACTTGACCCTATGTTGGCTGCGATTGAAGCTTTGGTGCGATGTGAATCGCCAACTGAAGATATTGCTGCCTGCCAGAACGTCGTGCGTTTAGCTAGCGATATTGCAACTCGAGTTCTTGGAACGCCCGCGCAAATAAAAGAGATTAAGGGACGTCCCGTTTTTTGGTGGGGAGCGAGTCAACCAGAAGTTCTCTTACTTGCTCATCTAGATACAGTTTGGCCACATGGTTCTTACCAACCGCTTTGGGAAGTGAATGGCGATGTAGTTCGCGGACCAGGAGTCTTCGATATGAAGGCGGGTTTTGTGCAAGCTTTATTCGCACTTAAAGATATCTCGGGAGTTGCAGATCGCGTTGCACTTGTAGCAACAACTGATGAAGAGACTGGTTCTTTTGCATCACGAGAATTAATTATGGAATTATCTGCTGCTGCGAAAGCGGTCTTGGTTTTAGAATCATCGCTAGACGGCAAAGTTAAGACTGGCCGCAAAGGTACTGCGATGTACAAAATAAATGTGCATGGACTAGCTTCACATGCAGGACTAGAACCTGAAAAAGGTGTCAATGCGACTGTTGAAATTGCACACGTTATTCTGCAACTTGCAGCCCTAGAAAATAAAGAACATGGCACAACAGTGGTTCCGACTTTATTGAAATCTGGCAATAGCGCAAATACGGTTCCAGATCTCGCAGTATTAGAAATTGATGCTCGATCTTTTGCACAAGCTGAGCTAGAGCGTGTACATGTCGCAATTAATTCTTTAAAGGCAAGCATTCCTGGTGCACGCCTTGAAATCACAGGTGGTCTAAATCGCCCACCGATGCAGCCTGCATCAACAAAAGCGCTCTATGAAAAGTTTGAATCTGTTGCAAAGTCCCTTGGCTTAGCTCCAATTGGTTGCGCTGAAGTCGGTGGCGCAAGCGATGGAAACTTTGCGGCAGCGGCAGGTGCGCAAGTTCTAGATGGTTTGGGTGCAATTGGTGGCGGTGCGCACGCGCCCAGCGAATGGCTTAGCTTGAAATCAATTGAAGATCGCAGCGCATTGCTACACGCTTTCATTAAAGATTTATTGAAATGAGCGAAGGTCCGCTAATTGTCCAGAGCGATAAAACGCTTCTGCTAGATATTGATCATCCTCTTTCTACTGAATGTCGTCGCGCGATTGCGCCATTTGCTGAACTCGAACGTTCGCCAGAACATATCCATACATATCGACTAACCAACCTTGGTTTATGGAATGCTCGCGCCGCCGGACATGATGCGGAGCTAGTGATTGATACTTTAATCAAGTACTCCCGCTATGCCGTGCCACATTCACTCCTTGTAGATGTTGCCGAAACTATGTCGCGTTATGGACGTTTGCGCCTAGAAGCTGATCCAGTTCACGGTCTGATCTTGATCACAACAGATGTCGGTGTATTAGAAGAAGTCATTCGCGCAAAGAAGATTGCTCCACTTTTGGGCGTACGGATAGATCCTGAAACTATTGCGGTTCACCCCAGCCAACGTGGTGCGATAAAACAATCACTGTTGCGACTTGGTTGGCCAGCTGAAGATTTTGCTGGATATGTTGATGGCCAAGCTCATGAAATAGCACTTAAGCAGAACGACTGGAAGATCCGCCCTTATCAAGAGCTAGCTGCAGAAGGTTTTTGGCATGGTGGTTCAGGAGTTGTTGTTCTCCCTTGCGGTGCAGGAAAAACAATTGTGGGAGCTGCAGCCATGGCACATGCCAAGGCAACAACTTTAATCTTGGTAACTAACACAGTGGCTGCGCGGCAATGGCGTGAAGAGTTACTGCGCCGAACAACTTTAAATGAAGATGAGATTGGTGAATATTCTGGAGCGAAGAAGGAAATTCGCCCAGTGACAATCGCGACTTATCAAGTAATGACCAAGAAGAAAAATGGCGTTTACTCACACTTAGATTTATTTGATACTCACGATTGGGGGTTGATTATTTATGACGAAGTGCACCTTCTGCCTGCACCGATCTTCCGCTTTACCGCTGATATTCAATCCCGCCGCCGTTTAGGTCTAACCGCGACCTTAGTTCGCGAAGACGGTATGGAAGGCGAAGTATTTTCACTCATTGGCCCAAAGCGCTTTGACGTCCCATGGAAAGAGATTGAAGCACAGGGTTATATAGCCCCTGCTGAATGTATTGAAGTTCGCGTCAATTTAACTGAAGCAGAACGACTTTCATATGCAACTGCTGAACCAGAAGAGAGATATCGCTACTGCGCAACAACCAGAACCAAGCGCAATGTTGTCGAAAAACTTGTAGATCTTCACGCAGGAGAGCAAATTCTTGTAATTGGCCAATACATCGATCAGTTAGATGATTTATCTGAAACTTTAGGCGTACCTGTGATTAAAGGTGAGACACCAATTAAAGAACGCGAAAGGTTATTTGCCGCTTTCCGTACTGGAGAAATAACCTGCTTAGTCGTCTCAAAGGTTGCGAACTTTTCGATTGATCTTCCAGAAGCAACGATTGCTATTCAAGTTTCAGGTGCGTTTGGCTCACGCCAAGAAGAAGCGCAGAGACTTGGCCGCATCGTTAGGCCAAAGGCTGATGGCCGCGGGGCAAAGTTTTATTCAGTTGTATCACGCGACACTATTGATCAAGATTTTGCACAGAATCGCCAGCGCTTCTTGGCTGAGCAAGGATATTCGTATCGAATTATCGATGCTGACGATGTTTTTCAAGGGAAGATTTAAATCTTTCTGGATCGACCTTATAAAAGTCGTGATGCTCTCCATCTATATGTATGACCGGAACTTCATGTCCGTACAACTTTTCTAGCTCCTGGTCACCGTCAATTAAGACAACATCAATATCAAAATCTAATTCCTGTTTAATCTGCGTCAGAGTAGATTCGGCAACTTCGCAGAGATGGCAGCCTCGACGCGAATAAATTGTTATTAAATTTCTCATTTTTTCTTATTTGTTTTTGATGTAAAAGCTCGGTCCATCAGCTCTTGAATAACTAAGGTCGCATCTCCCTTGGCGCGATAGAGATTTTCTTCTGCGCTCTTTAAAAGAGTTTCTGCAGTTGTTTTAGTGACAGTGCCAACTAATGGACCATACTTCTTTGAGAAAATCGTGTGAGCCAACTGCCCGATTGCACTTGCTAACTCTCCGCGCGCTTCATCTAAAGTCGCTTCGGGTCTGGCTGAAGTAGAAGAAAAGATAAGTACAGGTGCGCGCTCAGATTTCATTCGAGCAATTACCTGACTCAAATCGCTATTGGCGCTTTCGGGGGACATGGAGACATTCTTGCATCCTGATACCGTTAGGCGCTATGGCGAGGAAAAATTTGAGATTTCTGAAGCGATCCTTCGCCATAACCTTATCTTTTACGATTTTTGTAACGGGTTTCACAACTCCTGCTTCAGCAAAATCTCAAGTCTTAGTTCGTGCTGCGACGCATTGGGGCAATGTATATGCCGGACCTGCGACTACTAGCCAACAATCTCCGAAGCCAAAGGTTGCTTACCTCGAGAAGAAAGCTAAGTTCATTGTTAAATACAATAATTTTCCCGAGTGGACAAAGGTGCAAGTTCAAGCAGCAATTGATGTTTGGGCAGAGAATTTTGAATCTAAGGTACCAATTTACGTTGAAGCAACTTGGGGTAGATCTTCCTCGTTTAGCGTTTTAGGCAGCGCTCGACCGGGAAGTTATTTTGCCAATTTTTCAGGAGCGCCCGATCCCAGCCTCTGGTATCCATCTGCTCTGGCAAATGCTTTGGCCGGTAAAGATTTAGATGGCGATAACCCAGAAATTATCATCACTGTAAATTCATTAGCTAGTTGGTTCAGAGGTAATGGCTCCGGCCCAAGTAAAACTGAATACGATCTGCAATCAGTAATTCTCCATGAGATGGCACATGGATTGGGATTCTTATCTACTGATAGTTACGATGATTTCTTTGGCTACGGATCAATCGATCAACCAACTCCTTATGATGCATATGTTCAAACTGGAGACGGACGTAGGCTCTCTGACTTTCCTTCACCATCACTTGAACTTGGTGAAGCGTTAACCTCAAAATTAGTTTGGTCCGGCACTCAAGGAATTGCTGCAAATGGAGGGGTTAAACCTCTGCTGTATTCACC
>WLQO01000035.1 GCA_009698295.1 Actinomycetota bacterium
CCCCCAAATTTTTCATTCAGTACGGCAACGAGTGAGTCGATGGTCGGAGTATTTGGAGTATCCAACTCTTCTAGCGCTGGAACTTTGCTAGCGTCAACGTCGGCAACTTTGGTAACCATCGCTTCTACATTTGCAGAAAACCCGCACTTTGGACAGAGCACATAAGTATCTTCGCCAGTTGCACAAGGCGCTAGAAATTCCTCGGACTTGGATCCACCCATCGCACCAGCAACAGCTTTAACGATGTTGTACTTCAAATGGAGGCGATCAAAGGTGCTGATATAGGCATCTCGGTGCTTCTTATACGAGACGTTGAGTCCTTCATCGGTTAAATCAAAAGAGTAAGAATCTTTCATAACAAATTCGCGGCCACGAATGATTCCACTGCGTGGGCGCGCTTCATCTCGGAACTTATTTTGAATCTGATAGATAGTTAAAGGCAGATCTTTATAAGATGAATATTCACCTTTGACCATCAAAGTAAACATTTCTTCGTGTGTAGGACCTAATAAGTAATCGCCGCCTTTGCGATCTTGCAGGCGAAATAGCGTTGGACCATATTCTTCCCAACGATTGGTGGCTTCATATGCATCTCGTGGCAAAAGCGCAGGAAAGTGAACTTCTTGAAATCCAGCGGAATCCATCTCTTCGCGAATAATGCGTTCTACATTTCGCAAAGTGA
Source organism: Actinomycetota bacterium (assembly GCA_009698295.1). Taxonomy (GTDB): domain Bacteria; phylum Actinomycetota; class Actinomycetes; order Nanopelagicales; family Nanopelagicaceae; genus Planktophila. Next base: position 683 of record WLQO01000035.1, read on the forward strand.
TCACACCAAGTGGCAGCCAAGAGTAAATACCTGCTGCAATTCGGCGAATATAGCCAGCGCGGACTAAGAGGCGATGGCTCGGTACTTCAGCATCGGCTGGATCATCGCGCAGAGTGCGAAGAAATAAGGTGGACATGCGCAACATGGCGCAACCTTATCGCGTAATTACTTAACTGTGACGGAGGGTTCGCCTGAAGTAACTCCGGCGGCTTCCATTTCTTCGGCAAGGCGCATCGCTTCTTCGATAAGCGTTTCAACGATCATCGCTTCAGGCACAGTCTTAATGACTACACCCTTAACAAATATCTGACCTTTTCCATTTCCAGATGCCACACCAAGGTCAGCTTCGCGCGCTTCTCCTGGACCATTTACTACACAACCCATAACAGCTACACGCAGTGGAACGGTCATTCCTTCAAGACCCGCCTGAACTTTTTCAGCAAGGGTATAAACATCAACTTGAGCGCGGCCACAAGATGGGCAAGAAACAATTTCCAATTTACGTTGGCGAAGATTTAAAGATTCCAGGATTGAGATTCCGACTTTTACTTCTTCAACTGGTGGCGCTGACATGGAGACGCGAATTGTGTCGCCAATACCTTCAGCTAATAAAATTCCAAAAGCAGTCGCGGATTTAATCGTTGCTTGAAAGGCTGGGCCAGCTTCAGTAACGCCAAGGTGCAATGGATAATCACATTTGGCGGCCAAGATGCGATAGGCGTTAACCATAGTTACTGGATCATGATGCTTTACAGAAATCTTTAAATCAGAGAACCCGTGTTCTTCAAAGAGCGATGCTTCCCAAAGCGCGGATTCGGCTAGCGCTTCAGGGGTGGCCTTGCCGTACTTTGCAAGCAAGCGAGGATCTAGCGAACCAGCATTAACACCGATTCGAATTGGAATACCGGCATCGCCAGCAGCCTTTGCAACTTCTTTTACCTTGTCATCAAATTGTTTAATGTTGCCTGGATTTACACGGACTGCGGCGCAACCAGCATCGATTGCAGCGAAGATATATTTTGGCTGAAAGTGAATATCAGCGATCACAGGTATCTGCGATTTTTTAGCGATCTGTGCCAGCGCATCTGCATCATCTTGACTTGGCACCGCAACGCGCACGATCTGACATCCTGCAGCAGTAAGTTCGGCAATTTGTTGAAGAGTGGCATTTACATCAGCAGTTAGCGTGGTGCACATTGATTGCACGCTGACTGGTGAATCGCTACCTACACCGATGCTGCCAACTTTTAACTGCTTCGTCTTGCGGCGGGGATGCAGTGGTGCAGGAGGGGCGCTGGGAATACCGAGATCAACCATGGCGCTATTCTGCCTTATAAATCATGACAGGGCGATTTATCGTTACAGGTTTAGTGAAATCGGATTGAAAATATCTGCAATCAGCAGGAGGACGGTGAGGGCAGCGAGTATTACGAAGACAACCGCTGTGATCGGTGTTAGTACTTTCACATCAATTGCCGCTGGACGCGCCTTGCCACGCAACCTAGCGAAGAGCGCGCGGATCTGATCGGCAATTGCAACTGCCATATGTCCACCATCTAGCGGAAGAATCGGCAAGAGATTAAAAAGTCCGACAAAGATATTTAAACTCGCAACTATCAATATAAAAGTGCCGAGCCGCTCCGAAGGAGTCAGCGCTCCACTTGAGGCCGCTTGTCCAGATACTCGGGCTACGCCGACTACGCCAACCAAACCATTTGCATCACGCTTTTCTCCACCAAAAGTCTGTCCCCAAAGAGATGGAATCTTGGTTGGAAGTTGCACTAATGATTTTGCAGAAGCAGATGTAAACCTCCAGGTTAATTGTGCTGCAGAAGTTACCGCGGTTACTGGACCGATTCGCTTTGTGCCAAATTGATTAATGATGCCCAGGACATATCGCGAAGTTCCATCTTCAATATCTGTCATACGCGGTGCTGCAACGATTTCCAGTTCGGTGCCAGCTCGCTTGATTAAGAAAGTTAGCTCACTCCCCTTTGAATTGCGGATTTTGCTCAGCTGATCCTGCCAATCAGTATTGCGGTCACCATTTATAGCGATAATTTCATCACCCTTTTGGAAACCAGCTGCGGCTGCGGCGCTATTAGGGGAAACTGAATCGATAACTGGAAGTACTTGATTTACACCGACCCCGGCTAAAAGTACAAATAAAAGTAAGTAGCCAAGTAGGAAATGTAGAAATGATCCCGCTCCTAAAACAATTAACTTTTTTCCAGAAGTTGCGCGATAAAAGGCGCGACCTTCTTCACCTTCTGGCATCGGATCATCTGGCGTCATGCCTTCAATACGGCAGTATCCACCGGCAGGAATTGCCTTGATTCCAAACTCAGTTTCACCGCGTTGCCGAGACCAGATACGTGTACCAAATCCCAAGAAGAATTCAGAGACTCTCATTCCAAATTTGCGAGCGGTTAGATAATGGCCAAATTCATGAACCATTACAGAAAAGAGAAGGGCGATGATAAAAGCGAAGATTCCGAGCAGTTGCATTAGCGGGCTACTTTCGAGATATGTTCTTGGGCGATCCGACGCGCATCTTTCTCGATCGCACTGACATCGGCTAAATCTCGCAGCGCTCCCGCTGATTTGGAACCGAGAGATTGCACTACTTCTTCCACGGTTTCGATAATAGAGGTAAATCCAATCTTTCCATCGATAAATGCTGCGACACAAACTTCATTTGCGGCATTAAATATTGCAGGCAACCCTCCCCCTAAAGTTCCACAACGCCGCGCTAAATCAATCGCTGGGAATCGTTCATTATCGATAGGGCTAAAAGTCCAAGTGTGTGAGCTACTCCAATCAACCGGTGCGGTCGCACCTTTTACTCGCTCTGGAAAGTTAATTGCAAAAGAAATTGGCCCCTTCATATTTGGAGGCGAAGCTTGTGCAATCGTTGAACCATCAACATATTGCACCATCGAATGAATCACAGATTGCGGATGAATAACTGCTTCGATCTGCGCATAAGGCATATCGAATAAATAATGCGCTTCGATAATCTCTAAACCCTTATTCACTAAAGTCGCTGAGTTGATTGTGACCACCGGACCCATCGACCAAGTTGGATGATCTAGCGCTTCGAGAACTGTTATTTCGCTGAGATCTTTACGTTCGCGAAATGGCCCACCGCTTGCGGTTAAAACTAACTTGGCGACCTCTCTTTTTTCTCCACCCATTAAGCATTGCCACAGGGCTGAATGTTCAGAATCCACCGGTAAAAGTTGATCTGGTTTAGCGATCGACATCACCAGATCACCGCCTGCAACGAGTGATTCTTTATTTGCCAGAGCCACTCGGTTTCCAACTTTTAGAGCAGCCAGCGTTGGGGCCAAACCGATTGATCCGGTAATTCCATTTAAAACTACATCACATGTAATCGCCGCGATTTCCGTCGATGCATCTGGGCCATCAATTACCGTGACATCAGGTAGCGCAGATTTTATTAAATCAGACCCTTTGGTAACTCCAATTACTGGAACTTTAAATTTCTTCGCTTGTTCAACTATTAATTCAGGGTTATTTCCCGCTGAAGTGATGGCAACGACGCGAAAGAGCGAAGGATTAGCTTCCACAATTTCCAGCGCTTGCACGCCAATAGATCCAGTTGACCCAAGAATTACTAAATCTTTCATCTGATGCCTGGCAATTAGCGATCTAGCAGATTTTGCGTTGGAGAATATGGCGTTCCGCTGCGGCGCTTGGCTATTGCAGATAGCGCTTCAAGAACCACGCGATTAGCCAAGATCGCAGTTATATCTGCTGAATCAAAAGGTGGTGCAACTTCGACTACATCAATTCCGACGACTGGCAGTTCTAGACAAATTCGGCGAACTGCTTCAAGAAGTTCGCGACTTGTCATTCCACCTGGTTCAGGAGTTCCTGTGCCCGGTGCCATTCCTGGATCAACGACATCAATATCCACTGAGAGAAATACTCCATCGCATCCATCAGTTAGCGTGGCAAAGGATTCATCCAGCACGGTATTTAATCCACGATGATGTATCTCAGTCATTTCATATGAGCGCATACCTTGATCGCGCATCCAATCTAAAGTTTTATTATCTGGCCAATATCCACGCAAACCGAGCTGTAAGAAACGATCACCACGGACTGAACCACTTTCAATTAAGCGACGCATTGGCGTGCCATGTCCAATCAGTGCACCGAATTGATCTTCGCCAGTGTCGGCGTGTGCATCGAAGTGGATCATTGAAATCTTGCCTCTACCGCGATGGTTGGCGATACCTGCAACATCAGCAGATGCGATGGAGTGATCTCCCCCAAGAATTACTGCAATCTTTCCGGCGCGTGAAATTTTCTCAGTCGCGGCTTCAAGAACTTTTAGTGATTGCACCAAATCACCAGGTGGCATTAATAAATCACCAGCATCGTAAATCTTTAACTCTTTAAAAGCATCGATACGCAGCGCTAGATGTGGACGTTCTGCATCATGCGGCAAGTAATCCCCACCACGGATTGCTTGTGGCCCGAACTTGGCACCTGAGCGATGTGAAGTTCCAGAATCAATCGGTGCTCCCACAATGATGACATCGGCATCGGCGTATGACTTTGGATCATCTAGATCGCATTGTGGGATACCAAGAAAGGTAAAACTTGGTCCATACATATTGCCGTGGTTAACCATTGGTTAAGGATATGCGCTTTTCTTTAAGAATCGAAACCTAGGCCAAGTGAATCTAGGAATCTAAGCCAAAGGTTGCGCTTGCCGCCATTCTCATCTGCCTTATTTATCGACCACTGCGTTAGGCGAATGAATATGAAACGGAAAGGCTCTGGTGGGAAAGGCATCGGCTTCTTTTGAACCATACGTAATTTGGTTCGTTCATTCTCAACACCATCTAATAGATCCAACATAACTTGTGCACCAAATCTGGTTGAGCCAACTCCAAGCCCGGTATATCCCAAAACATAAGCTACGCGGCCGTTGTAAGCAGTTCCCCAAAATGGTGAGAAGCGAGAGCAAGTATCAATCGCACCGCCCCATCCATGCGTGAATTTAATTCCTTTAAGTTGCGGGAAAGTTTCTAGAAATGCTTCGGCTAGGTGAGCATAAGTTTCGGCATCGGATTCGTATTCTTGGCGTACTTTGCCGCGGAAGTTATAAATAGCATCGTATCCGCCCCATAAAATCTCATTATCTTTAGTCATTCGATAATAATGGAATTGATTGCCGGCATCCGAAAGACCTTCTCGGTCCTTCCAGCCAATCGATTCCAATTGTTCTGCAGTCAGTGGTTCAGTAACTAGCTGGAAGTCATAAACCGGCACAACATATTTATGAGCGCGCTTAATTAATGATTTAAAGACGTTGGTAGCAAGGGCAACTTTATTTGCATAAACACTGCCGTAAGGCGTGTGAACAATCATTCCATTTTTGGTTCGTTCCAGGCGATCAACTTGTGAGTTTTCAAATATCTTCACACCTAACTTGATACAAGCGCGTTCTAGGCCCCAGACTAAACGCGCCGGATCTACAAGAGCTGTGCCGTCTGGATCCCAGAGCGCTCCTCTGTAAATCGGCGACTTCACCCGATTCTGCATTTCTTCGCGGTTTAACAGTTCTACATTGTCACCGAATGAATTTCTCAGGCGCGCTTCCTCCACGAGTCCTTCCATCTGCCAATCTTCAACGGCAACTCGGTATTCACCGTTCCACTCAAAATTACAGTCGATTCCATATTTAGTAATTGTCGCTTCGATCGCATCTAAATTTTCGCGCCCCAAGCGTTCAATGATCGCCATCTCATCTTTGAAGCGGCTGTAACCATTCATAAATCCATGGGTTAGTGAGTAACTACAGAAACCACCATTGCGTCCAGATGCACCTGCACCGGTTTCGCGACGTTCGACAACGATTACTTGACGTTCTGGATTGGCTTCTTTTGCCAAAAGTGCAGTCCACAGCCCGGTGTAGCCAGCGCCGACAATACAAAGATCTGCGGTGACATCGCCAATAAGAGTTGGATGCGGCAACGGCTCAAGCGGATCTTCATCCAGCCAGTAAAGCTGAGGTTGCATTAGAGATAAATGTTTAAGAATCGATGGGTCGATGTTCGCCATCACGCTTTCCGGTTATACCGGAAATCACCTCTGCAATTACTACTAGTAGTTGACGGTTATTTTAGCGCGCTTTGCGACGATTTACGAACTGCCCCGCTATTACGATCGCAAGTGCTAAGAAAAACATACCCGAACCAATCACATTTGCTTGCGCAGGAATACCGCGTGCCGCCGCGGTGTACACAAATTTAGGGAATGTAATAACCGTTCCGGAGTTAAAGTTGGTAATAATAAAATCATCGAAAGATAAGCTAAATGCCAGAAGTGCTGCACCTGCAATACCAGGGGCCACAAGTGGAAGTGTCACACGTCGGAAAGTTTCAAATTCGTTAGCGTATAAATCCATCGCTGCTTGTTCTAATCGCGGATCAAGGCTCGCAATACGTGCTTTGACAGTTACTACAACGAATGAAATACAGAACATCACGTGTGCAATAACCGTTGGCCAGAAGCCAGGGTTAATTTTAAAGACGAGGAACAGTGATAAAAGTGATGCACCAAGAACAATTTCAGGTGTGGCCATAGGTAAGAAGATTAAAAGATTTGATGTAGAACGCCCTTTAAATTTATGGCGGCCAATAGCAAAAGCGATCATCGTCCCCAAAATTGTGGAGAAGATGGTTGCAAGAAAACCAATCTTTATTGAGTTACCAAGCGCTGAACAGACTTCGGGAGCTCCGCATGGGTTCTGCCAATTGCGGAAGGTGAACCCTTTCCAGATCAAGTTGCTCTTGCCGGAATCGTTAAAGGAAAAGGCGAATGTGTATGCAACCGGAATAAAGAGATAAGTAAAGGCAACAACCATGTAGACACGAATTAAGTTGCGACCAAACCAACGTTGGAATTTTGCGCCAGCAGGAATCTTAGGGATCGAAGGATCAGCGAGCTTCTTGCTCATACCAACTCCTCTGTTCCGGCCTTGCGGATATATATCGTCACTAGAATCAGAATGGCGGCCATCAAAGTAAATGAGAGCGCTGCGGCTGTTGGGTAATCAACAATCTTGAAATACCTAGATTCAATTACGTTACCGATCATCTTGGTATTTGGGCTTCCCAGAATCGCTGCATTTACATAGTCACCAGCGGCAGGAATAAAGGTAAGCAAAGTTCCAGCAACGACTCCCGGCATAGAAAGCGGCAGAGTTACTTTGCGGAAAGTCGTAAAAGCATTGGCATATAAATCCCCGGATGCTTCCAAAGTGCGTGGATCTATGCGGTCGATCGATGCATACAACGGAAGTGTCATAAACGGCAAGAAGTTGTATGTCATACCCATAACAACTGCAAAAGAAGTTGAGGTAAGAGTTGTGCTCTGGCTAATTATTCCAAGGTTACGCAGAGTCGGAACAACAAATCCCTCTTCACCAAGGATCTGCTTCCAAGCGACGGTGCGAAGCAGGAAAGATGTAAAGAATGGGGCCACGACTAAGACAAGTAAGAAATTCTTATATTTTCCAGATTTAAATGCGATGGCATAGGCCAACGGATAAGAAATCATCAACGCCAGAACTGTTGCAATGATCGCATAGATAAATGAGCGCCCAAATTGCTCTTTATTCTCCACGAAAGCATCAATGTAGTTCTGAAAGCGAAAAGTCTGTTCGTATTGACCAGTGTCTCCCCCGCCGACTGGAGTTTGGGTCGATGTTTGCGCCAAGTTAACGATCGGCAAGATGAAAAAGGTAAAGAGAAAACCGAAACCTGGAAGAAGGAGCAGGTACGGAGTGCGAATCTTTCCCATTAGCGCTGTGACTTATTCTTCGTCTAGAACTTCAGGGTTAACTTCTGAACCAGCGGTGATGTCTTCATCTCCGCGAAGTGCGAAGGTGAATATTGGTGCCCAAGAAATATTGACGGCATCACCCTTATTAAATGGTGCCACTCCATCATCATTTTGCTCAAAGACAATTAGCTCTTGTCCCCAAGGCATTGCCACTTGGTACTGAGTCGAAACACCGATGTAAGAAACATCTTCAATACGTCCACCACTTAATACATTGCCAGATACTGGAGTGTTCAAAAGTGAGATACGGAATTTTTCTGGACGAATTCCAGCATAAATTGAGTTATCAGTTGCATGAGAACGGCTCTTCGGTAAAGAAATCTTCTGGCCATACAAATCAGCAACGAGTGAATCACCATCATTGCCAGAAATTGTTCCCTTAATTAAATTAGATTGACCAAGGAAGTTGGCAACGAAGGCAGTCTCCGGGTTGTCATAAAGATCGGCTGGTGAACCCATCTGTTCTATCTGGCCTTCGTTCATCACTGCGATCGTGTCAGCCATAGTCATGGCCTCTTCTTGATCGTGAGTTACGTGAACAAATGTCAGCCCAACTTCTTTCTGGATCCACTTAAGTTCGATCTGCATCTGGCGACGTAGCTTTAGATCCAGCGCGCCGAGCGGTTCATCAAGCAAGAGCAGAGCTGGACGGTTAACGATGGCGCGGGCCAGTGCAATACGTTGTTGCTGTCCACCTGATAACTGAGTTGGTTTACGTCCAGCAAGATGTGGCAACTCAACCAAGTTAAGTACCTTATTTACTTCTGCATCAACATCTTTGATACCACGACGACGCAGGCCGAAGGCGATATTTTCAAAGATTGTTAAATGCGGAAATAACGCATAGTTCTGGAAAACGGTATTGATCGGACGCTGATAAGGCTTCGTTGTAGTTATATCTGTTTCACCTAAGTGAATACTTCCCACAGTTGGTTCTTCAAGCCCTGCAATCATTCGCAGCGTTGTTGTCTTGCCACAGCCTGAAGGTCCAAGCAGAGCGAAGAAAGAACCTTTAGGGATAGTTAGCGAAAGATCATCAACGGCTTTGAAATCACCATACTCTTTAGTGATTCGCGTGAGAATTAAATCTCCGCGAGCAGAACTTGCGTCAAATGACACTTAGTTGCCGGCGGCCTTCTGGAAGGCCTCAGTCCAAGCAGTTTCTTCTGCTGGGGTTAATGAACGGAAGACGCTGAGGTTCTTCATTGTCTTATCGCTTGGGAAGATGTATTCGCTCTTAGCGAGCTCAGGATCGATCTTCTCCATCTCAGCCTGTGCACCCTTTACTGGTGTTACGTAGTTAACGTAAGCAGCAACCTCGGCTGCAATCGCTGGATCGTAGTACCAGTTGATGAGTTTTTCAGCGCTGGCCTTAGCCTCGGC
>WLQO01000036.1 GCA_009698295.1 Actinomycetota bacterium
ATCACTAGAACTTGCATTTTTAGTTGCCGAAATGCTGCGCGATCGCTAATTTAGCGAATGTGCCACTGCAGATTTCGCAATTTAAATCACCAATCGGGGTTATTAATTTAATAGCTGCTGAACAAATCCTGCTGGGATTAAATCTTTCAAGTATTAAAGCGCTCAAAGATAGCCTCGATGAAATCGATTATGCCAGAGGCTTTAAAGAGGTTTCTAAGATCGAAGTAATTTCAGATTTATTGAGTGATTACTTTGCTGGTGATATCGACGCAATAAATGGGATTTCAGTACGCCAACCCGGTGCACAATTTTCGCAAGATGCCTGGAAGGCAATGCGCAAAGTTAAAGGCGGAAAAGTTCTCTCTTATGCCGACCTGGCACATCGTGCGGGCTCGCCTGCTGCTGTGCGTGCTGCTGGATCTGCGTGTGCGAAAAACGCGATTGCACTAGTTGTTCCATGTCATCGCATAGTAAAAACAGGCGGTGCGTTAGGTAATTACGCCTATGGTTTAAGTAAGAAAGAGTGGTTATTACGCCACGAGGGCGCGCTTTAAAATTTCAATCGCTGCTTTACATTGTTCATCGTCAAAATCTAAGTGTGTAACCAAACGAGCATATTTCGGACCAAGCGCGCTAATCCAGAGCCCAGCATCTTTACAGCGCGCGGCAAATTCAGCAGCGGTATATGGGGCTTTAGCAAGATCTAATCCAACGATATTTGTTTCAACTAAAGCAGGATCAACAAATGATTTATTAACGCTGGCGATGGCAACTGCTAACTCTTTAGCGCGGCGATGATCTTCAGATAAGCGCTCCATATTGTGGTCTAGGGCGTAATGCGCAGCCCCAGCAAGTAATCCAACTTGGCGCATACCCGCGCCGTATCGCTTGCGCCAAATGCGCGCTTTGGTGACTCGCTCTTTATTGCTGAGCATTATTGAACCAATAGGTGCACCTAAACCCTTAGATAAACAAACGCTAATGGTGTCGAAATACTTTCCATATTCGTTAAAAGCTACACCGCTTGCTATGTGAGCGTTCCAGATACGAGCGCCATCCAAATGAAGTGCTAGACCTAACTCATCTGCGCCTTTACGTATCGCTTTAATTTCTTCTAGCGGTTGCACAGTTCCACCGCCGAAGTTGTGGGTATTTTCGACAGCAATCGCTGTAGTTGAAACCAAGTATGGGCCAGAATTTGGGCGCGCTAGATCTAGGGCATCTTTTGCGATTAATAAACCGTTGGTTGCTGGCCAGGTGCGCGTTGTGATTCCGCTAAATACTGCAGCGGCCCCGAGTTCGGCGCGAACGATATGTGAATTGGATTCAGCCAGTAGTTCTTCGCCGGGTGCAACCAAAGTACGGATAGCCAGTTGATTAGCGAGCGAACCCGTTGGTGTGAAAACTCCTGCTTCTTTGCCAAACATTGCAGCAACGCGTTCTTCAAGTGAGTTGACCGTTGGATCATCGCCGTATACATCGTCACCAACTGGTGCCTGTGCCATTGCATCGCGCATCGCCTGTGATGGGCGAGTTACAGTATCTGAGCGTAAATCTATTGGTGCAGTCATAGCGTTAGCCTCTCACGCTTCTTTCATTACTATCAAATACATGGCCAATACGACCATTACTCCACCGAGTGACACCTGAAGAGTCAAAGATTCACCACCAAATAGAACGGCAAAGATGGCGGCGAAGACAACTTCCATAGTCAAAATAACGGCAACCTTGGTTGAAGTCATATGCGCCTGTGACCAAGTCTGAACTATGAAAGCCACAGCGGTGCAGATAACGGCGGTAAAAATAACGACGCCCCAAACGCCAGCATCGGTTGGTTTCTCATAGCCTTGCCCAAGTGAAATTAAACCGGTCAAAAGTGCACAGATGGATAATTGCACAATAGTCAGCGCATAAGCATCAAGGCCATTGCTCCACTTACTTAATGTGACGATATGGGCTGCGAAGGCAATTGCACTGATAAAGACCAATGCCTCACCAATTCCAACAGACCAACCGCGTAAAGACAGGAGCGCGAGGCCGACAGTGGCAAGCACGACGCAAAACCAGGTAAAAGCTTTGATTCTCTCTTTAAGAAAGAGTGCCGCAATCAGTGGAGTGAGTACAACATAAAGACCTGTTACGAAACCAGTGATCGCAGCGCCAGTGCGCGCTAATCCTAAAGTTTGAAAGATATATCCGGTGCCGAGAAATAAACCAGCGAGTGAACCCTTAAGCAACAGTTCTCTATTTAATTTGCCAAGCACGCTAGGGCGAAGCACAACCATTGCCACAACTGCGACGACAAAGCGGGTAGCTAGAAAACTATTTACTGATTGTCTCTCAATGGCTGGCTTCATGAGTACGAAGGCGCCACCCCAAGCAGCAGCAACGGCAAGCAGCGCCCAGGGTGCAAGTTTTAACTGAAGTTGATGGCGTGCGTTCATCCGCGTAAACCTTTAAGGAGTGCAACCTCTTTACCGTGTTCTGGCTCCATACCTGGCGTCTCCAAGATAAGCGGTGCATTGGCTACCGCGGGATGCTTAAGTAATTCCTTAAATGGGTCAATGCCGATAAAACCATCTCCGATATTTTGATGGCGATCTTTTAGCGCGCCACAAACATCCATTGAATCGTTGGCATGGATCAATTGAATCCGTTCGATACCAGCGACTTCAACGAGTAAATCTAAAGTCTCTTTCATTCCACCTTTTTTGGCGATGTCATGGCCTGCGGCAAATACATGGCAAGTATCTAAACAGATACCAACTTTCGGATGGTATTCCAACGCCTTTAAGTAATTCTCTAAATCTTCTAAACGCTTAACCAGCGATTGCCCTTGTCCAGCAGTTGGTTCAAGTAACAACATCGGAGCATCATCGGTCAAGGCGCTGAGAATAGGCATCATCCCTTTATGGATCTGCTTCCAAGCTTTATCCATAAAATCTTCATTAACAGCAGATCCGGTGTGAACAACTACGCCCAGCGCGCCAATTTCTTTGCCGCGCTTGAGCGAGAATTCAGTTGATGCCAGTGAATTTAAATAAGTTGCTTCAGTGGGAGAGCCTAAGTTAATCAAAAACGGAGCATGAACATATGTTTCTATATCGAGCGCTACCGCCTTTTCGCGAAAGAGAGCGTCTGCTTCGTGATTTGTCTCGGGCATAGCCCAACCGCGTGGGTTGGAGGTAAATACTTGTATCGCTTCTGCGCCAATTGTTTCGGCATAAGCAATAGCGCGTTTAGCCATTCCACCGGTGGTCGGTGTGTGTGCACCGATGCGCGGTGAGGTTTTAGACATTTGCCTACCCTACAGTGATAGTTACCTTGCTGCCTCGTTTAACCTTGGTGCCGACTTTAGGCGAGATATTTGTAACCGCCTTTACCTTTTTAGCACCGATCTTTTTGACAGTGACCTTTAATTCAAGGTCGTTCAGTGCAGCTTTCGCCTTTGCCTCAGTTAGTGAGAATACATTTGGGATAAAGACAAATTCTGATCCTTTAGATACAGTCAAAACAATCTTGGCACCCTTTGCCAACGGTGCACCGCCAGGTGGAAGTTGCGAGATAACCGCACCTGCTAGAACGCTCTCACTAAATTGATCAACAGTATCAACGTTAAATCCGGCATCGCTTAATTCGTTAAGTGCTTGATCAGCAGATTTTCCGAGATAAGAGGCAAGATCGATTGTTTCTACACCCTTGCTAACTGCAATATCAATGACCGTATCGCGCTTTACATTCTCACCTCTGGTGGGAGATGAACCAATGACAAATCCTTTCGGAATCTCATCGTTGTAAACTTCTACTATCTCACCGACTTTTACGGGAATCTTTGAGAGCAGATTTACTGCGGCTTCTGGTGTTAAACCCATGATCTTTGGAATCACATAACGTTCAGGTCCTTTAGAAATTACCGCCTTAACTTCTCCACCAGCATCAACCTTGCCGCCACCTGCCGGATCAGATTCAATGATCAGCCCATCGGTTATCTCTTCATCAAATCTCTTTTCAGAGATTACTAAAGTTAATCCAAGCGGGCTAAGTGCTTGATTTGCTTCTTTCTCTGTCGCTCCAACGATGGATGGGACAACAACTTTAGAGCCCGGTCCGACTAGTGCATACCATCCACCAATTCCAAGGGCGATTGCTAAACCGGCCGCGATGTAACGGTTCCGACGCACACGCTTGCTGAGCTTCTTGCGCTTACGTATCTGCGCGGTACTTTCCTTTCCTGCCGATTTCTTATTCTCACCAGTATTTTCAATCTTCTTTATAGCCACGGTCTTTTCCTTTTCGATTCGCGCCCGTTCTCGGCGAGATGGCTTCTTTGATGCAGGGCGCATCGGAGCAATTGGAATATCTAATTCCAAACTTAATTGTTTCTGATTGGGATCAAGTGATTGAGAAATGGCCATCAGGGCTTGATGGAATTCACCGCCATCGCGCGGGCGAGCATCGGGATCAGAATTTGTAGCGCGATAGATTAATTGATCAAGCTCCTTGGGAATATCGGCGCGTTTCGTGCTCATCAGCGGTACTCGATCATTTACATGCATATAAGCGATTTGAATTGGTTCGGCGCCGGCGAAAGGTTTCTCACCTGTAAACATTTCGAAGGCAGTGATTCCAGCGGAATAGACATCGCTACGCGCATCGGCGACACCGCGCTGAACTTGCTCGGGGGAGAGATATGAAACGCTTCCTAAGACGATACTTGATTCGGCAGTCATGGTTGTTCCGAGAAGCGGGCCTTTCGCCAATCCAAAATCTGCGATCTTTATCCGGCCTTCTTTAGAAATCAAAATATTGTCCGGCTTAATATCACGATGGACGATCCCTAATTTATGTGCAGCAGATAAAGCGCTGAGTACGGGAAGTAAAAATTTTATGCCAGCATCAATTGAGAGCGCGCCTTGTTCATTCAAATATTCGCGAAGCGTATGTCCTTCGACTAACTCCATAACTAAAAAGACTGCAGGGCTACCATTCTGATTCCATCCTTGATCTTGGACAGAGACAATATTGGGATGCGACAAGGCTGCAGATGCTTTAGCTTCCCGAATAAAACGTTCGACAAATTGCTCATCTTGCGCCAGATGCGGGTGCATTACTTTGACGGCTACCTTGCGATCGAGGCGAGTATCTAGCGCTTCATAAATTGTGGCCATGCCACCAGCGGCCACTTGGCGCATGAGCTGATATCGCCCATCAATTAGCTCGCCGGTTAGGTCAGACATATCTGTAATTTTATGTAGTTAAAATGAAATCTGCCTTTTCACGCGTTGAGTGTTGAGAAAAATATTCCTGCTGTGTGCCAAGCCACTTTCTCATCTCATCTGCCACTTGCGCTCCATCGCGATCAATAACTCGTATAACGCCAATTTCTGGGTCGATATCTATCCAGATTAAAGCCGCTAAATCATCTTGTAGCGCTTTATCACCAGCGCCTACGCCTTCTAAAATCAGCAGTTCTGCTGGTGCTAGCGCTTGGCTCTTCTCAAAAGTTGATGTACTCCAATTGTATTTATCAATGTTGGCTGATGACTTTTCTTTATGCGCTTTCGATAAATAGAGCAAAGTATTAGTCAAATCCTCGCCAAGTGCATTGTTCCAACCATCATAAAGATCATCCATGTGAATGACATTTACTGACATTTTAGGTGAAAGCGCTAAGAATATTTCGTGTGCCAATGTAGTTTTTCCAGCACCTGCTGGACCATCGATTGCGATGATAGGGCGTTCTTTTTGGCTACAGAGATCTAATAGCGCTGCGATGAGCTGCATACCATTTACTCCATCCCATAGCGGCTAAGACTGTAAATGCAGCATAGAGCAATGAAGTAAAGAGAAGTTTTTGCGAAGCATAAAGCGCTGTATATCCAGCATCGACGATCAACCAAAGTGACCAATTCTCGTACTTCTCATAGACCATCAAAATTTGGGCGGATAAACTTCCGAAGAATAAAATGGCATCGATATATGTTGATGCAGCACCCATCGATTTTAGGATTGGTGCCAGCGCCAAAGTCGCCAAAATTATTGAGATCAATATCAACGCTCTCTGCCTATTCTTTATCGCGCCAGGTTTGGCACCACTTGGCTCCCACCCAAACCAACCCATAACTGCGGCGATGATAAATACGATCTGCAGCGCAGCGCTTGCAAATAATTCCCATTGCATAAATAGAACGCCGTAGAGCGCCGAACTTAAAGCCCACCATGGCCATGTAATTCGCTTGCCAGTTATTCCTAGAGCAACACCGATAAATGAAGCGATAACGGCAAAAAATTCCAGATAAGAAAGTTGGTAGCCAAAGACAGTAGCTAAATTTCCAGAGAGAAAATCATAGATAGATGACATAGATAAACCTTTCCGCATCCGCATTACCGGACGGGTCTAGCGGTCGATCTGAATTTCAGATCCTCTCAGCCGTGTTAGCGGCTCCCGCGATAAATACTTTAGCCGATGCGCGCGATAACTGCGTCTATATAGGCGCGAGCAGCCACACGTGCGCGGCGAGCAGTAGAAGTTTTAGCGCGCTTATTGAATATGTCGTAACCAATTTTTTCAACCTCATCAACGATGCCGCAATAAAGCTCGCTTGCCGCACGAATACATGGCTGACTGGTCTTATCTAATAAGGCGATTCCTGGTTCGGCTGCCTTCTGCAATTGTCTAACCCGTGCAATCTGAAATTTAAGTGCGCTAATTATCTCTGGCGTAAGTTTACGTGCGTAGAGCATCTCTTGCGTTACACCATGATCTGCTAGTTCATCTAGCGGCAAATAGATACGACCTCGATCCAAATCTTCGCCGACATCGCGAATAAAGTTGGCCAATTGAAAAGCGACGCCCAGGTCTTTGGCGGCATCCAGAGAATTCACAGTGTCTCCACCCAAGATCGGCACCATTTCTAAACCAATTACAGCCGCCGACCCATAGACGTATTCATATAAGTCTGCATAAGTTTTATATTCAGTGACCGTTAAATCCATCTCCATCGAGTGTAGGAAATCTACGAAATGCTGATGTGGGATCGCAAACCGTTGGACCGTATCAATTAGCGCTTTGCCTACCGCATCGCTAGTGGTCCCAGTTTTAAGTCCAGCTAGGACTTCTGAACTCCATTTATTTAGCACCTCTGCCTTTTGAGATGGAGTTAACGTTGAAGCTAAATCATCAACAATCTCATCGGCATAACGCGCAAACCCATATAAAGCATGCACGAAGGGACGTTTGGCTGCCGGCAAGAGCAACGTTGCTAAGTAATAAGTCTTGCCGTGCAGCGAATTTAAACGTTTGCACTCTTTGTAAGATGCGCGCAGTTGCGGATCGTAAATTCCAGCTGCATTCAATTCACTCACTTACTTAACCGGACCTACGATTCGTTCAGCCGCCAAGCGACCTGAAATTAAAACCATCGGAACGCCGACACCAGGTTGCGTGCCAGAGCCAGCGAACACGACATTTTCAAAGCCAGCAGCGATATTTCGCGGGCGGAACGGACCAGTCTGAAAGAAAGTATGTGCGCTTGCAAAAGGTGCACCGCGCTCCATTCCTTGCGCCTGCCAATCAAGTGGCGTAGTCATTACTTCCGTTTCAATGGAATCGCCGAAGCCCGTGTAACCACGATCTTCCAAAGTTTTAATCATGTGATCGCGATAGGGACGGGCTTGAGTTTTCCAATCAATATCAGCATCTAAGTTTGGAGTTGGATAGAGAATGTAATAACTCTCTTTGCCGGCAGGGGCCAGTGCTTGATCATCTTTCGTCGGAATTGTTACTAGGACAGAAGGATCTGACATTAAAGTCTTCTTTTTAATCAATTCGTCGAATACGCCATCCCAAGATTTGCCGAAGTGGATATTGTGATGGGCAACGTGGTCATATTTCTTAGATGAGCCCACCAAAAGCGTTGCACAAGATGGTGAGTACTTTAAACGTTTGATTGAAAGGGGAGTTTTACCCAGCAAGTCACGCCAAACAACTGGCAGATCTGGGTTCATTACGACAACATCGCATTCAATACGCTCACCGGTATCGGTGATAACCGCTTTGGCGCGCGCGCTTTCAACTTCTAAACGAGTAACTGTTGTGTTGTATTTGAATGTTACCCCGTGTTTTTCTGCTGCCGCCGCAAGTGCGCGGGGAACTGCATGCATTCCTCCCTTTGGGAAGAAGACTCCATTTACTGAATCCATGTAAGCAATTACCGCGTAAATTGCTAGCGCTTGTTGTGGGCTTACCCCGGCATACATAGCCTGGAATGAGTAAACCTTTTGCAAGCGCGGGTCTTTCAGGAATTGATTTACTTTGGGGGAGAGCTTTCTAAAGCCACCGAGTGCGATCAATCGTGCCAAATTGGGGGTGAGTAGGTTTAATGGAGAATCAATATTGCGATCAATGAAATCGTTCATTTCATACTTATATAACTTAGTTACAAATTCCACATACCTGCGATAACCCAGCGCTTCTTCAGCACTGACTGTTCGCCGGATTTCCTCTTCCATCTCTGCAGTATTTGCATGGACATCGATTTGTGAACCGTCGTGATAAAAAGCGCGATAGAGCGGTTTTAGCGGTGACAGCTCTAGCCAATCTTTCATATCTTCACCGACGCAGCTAAAGGCATCTTGAATCAGCGAAGGCATTGTCAATACTGAAGGGCCAGTATCAAATGAATATCCATCTCTTTGCAGCAAACCATTTCGACCACCGGGAACGCTCTCGCGCTCTACGACGGTAACTTTACGTCCAGCACCTGCCAAACGAAGTGCGGCACTGAGCCCAGCTAAACCTGCGCCAACCACAACAACGTGATCGGTAGGTCCTTTAACTCTCGCTGACATTTAATGGCTCCGTTTTGTAGCAGTTGTGGCGAGTTCAATTAATAACTCGCGGGCTGAAGGGTTAATTTCAGCAGAATTTGCGGCAGTTAGCGCGTTGGAAAGCAGACCAGCGATGAGATCTTCGACATCTTTTACTGCGCCAGTTGAGGTGATCATTGCGCGAACCTCTTCGATCTGATCAGAAGTTAAATCTTCTCTGCCGAGTGCTGCGGAAATTCTCGCTTTTGTTGCTTGATCTGCCCGTTCAAAAGTCATCGCCATTAAAACTGTTCGTTTACCTTCGCGAATATCATCACCAGCTGGCTTACCGGTCACAGATGGATCCCCAAAAATTCCAAGCATGTCATCACGAAGCTGGAAAGCTTCACCAAGTGGTAAGCCGTATGCGCTCAAAATATTTGTGAGCTCTTTACGTTCTTTTTGATTGGTTATTGCAAGTGCCGCGCCTAAATGAAGTGGTCGTTCGATGGTGTACTTGCCCGATTTGTAACGCGCAATTCGCAACGATCTATCAACGCTCGGCGTTTTCTCTCCAGCCTCGCGCACATCTAAATATTGGCCAGCCATTAACTCAATTCGCATTTCATCGTGGACAGATAGGGCAGATAAGAGCGCAGTTTCAGCGACGCCGGATGTGTGAAGTAAATGATCTGACCAGACCAACGCAAGATCACCAAGCAGAACCGCGGCAGCTTCACCGAATTGATCGGCTAAACCGTTCATCGCTTCAGTTTGATGTAAATTTTCAAAGTGGCGATGTATTGCAGGTTTACCGCGCCTAGTATCGGAGCGATCCATAAGATCATCATGAATTAACGCGCATGCCTGCAAAAGTTCGAGGCTGGTAAAGGCTAGGATATCTGCTGCTGTTGGAACCAAACCTGTGGCAGAAAATCCGGCGTATGCAAAGAGAGGACGTAAACGTTTTCCACCTTCAAGAAGAAATGACTCAAGGGCATCGCAGACTGGGATTAATTCTGAACCAATAGCGCTGAGGTATTCCCGTTGCAAAGTTAGATAGGTGGTCAGTTCGCTCTGAACCTGCTCACGAACCTGAAG
>WLQO01000037.1 GCA_009698295.1 Actinomycetota bacterium
CGAAGAAGGTATTGAAAAGTCGGCACAAGTTGCCGGAATTTGGCACTTTCAGGGACAAGTGCAGAGCCGGAAATTGCGCGATATTGCAAGTTGGGCAACTTTTATCCACTCGATTGATTCGTCAGATCATGCCGAGAAGTTATCGCGAATCTGCGCTGAACTAGATAAAGAAATTTCGATCTTTCTGCAATTATCCTTAGATGGCGCAGTTGGTCGTGGGGGAGTCGCAGCTTCAGGAGTAATCGCACTTGCTGAAAAGGTCTCCGATCTGCCAAATATCAAATTGGCTGGGTTGATGTGTGTTCCCCCAGTTACTTATGAGCATCAGCGCGCTTTCTCAGAAATTGCCAAGATCCATCAAGGATTTATCGCCAGCTTTCCGACAGCGAATTTGCTCTCTGCCGGGATGAGTTCTGATTTTGAAGTAGCGATTGCCCATGGCGCGACACATATACGTGTAGGTAGCCAAATCCTCGGCTCTCGCCCGTATCACCCGTAACCTTTACCTATGTCAGCACTCAACAAAATGATGGGCTATCTCGGTCTCGTAGATACCGATGAAGAAGCTCAAGGCGAAGCAACTCCAGTCCGCGCAGAACGTTCATCTCGCGAAGTAGCGCGACCAATGCGCGATCGTGCGGGAGTAACCGTTGTCGGTTCGACAATTGGAGTAGCGCCTTCAACGCAACCAGAAGCGAATTATCACATCATCACTTTGCAGCCACGTTCTTACAGTGAAGCGCGCAAAATGGGTGAGCACTACCGTGAAGGAAATCCAGTCATCATTAATCTTGATGATATGGAAGAGTCTGAGCGCAAGCGCCTAGTCGACTTTGCCAGCGGATTGGTATTTGGACTTCATGGTCGCATCGAACGCGTTAGCCATAAAGTATTTCTTCTCTCACCTGCCAATGTAAATGTGAGCAGCGAAGATAAGACTGCAGCAGCGCAAGCTAGCTTCTTCAACCAGTCATAATTTCTAGAGAATTACTTAACTCTCGATGATCTCCAACCTTTTATTAACGATACTCGACCTATTTAAGTACGCTCTATTTATCCGCCTCATCATCGATTACGTGCGAATCTTTGCGCGAAATTGGCGTCCGAATTCTTTCTTGATCGCCTTCTTCGAATTTATTTATTCGGTCACCGATCCACCGATGAAATTCGTTGGACGCTTCGTGCCCCCACTTCGCTTAGGTGGAGTATCGCTGGATCTCTCTTTTATCGTTCTGCTCATTGCAATTAGCCTGCTAAAAGGCATAGTCGTAGTTCTGCTTTAAGAAATTTAAGCGATTTAAGCTTTAACCAATACTGCACTGATCTGAAGTTCGTTATCCCCAGCAGGCAAGCTCTGATCATAGATAAATTCCAAAGCTAGAACTTCATCGCTGATATGCGCTATTGAATGATTGATAGCTCCAACGATTGCGGGATCGGCGTTCCATCTAACTTTAATGCGATCTGATATCTCAAAGCCATCACCTTTACGACGCTCTTGAATATAGCGAATTACTTCACGCACATTGCCGGCATCTATCAGCGATTGGCTCAGCGCTAAATCAAGGGCTACGGACTCACCTTCGTGGCTAGCGACCATCCAGCCGCTCTTTGGAACTTCGGTAATAACTAAATCGCCTAGTTCGATCTCCCATTTAGCAACCTTGGTTACACCAGATGTGCGCAGTGTCTTTACCAGCGCTGTTGCATCGGTATCTGCAATTGCCTTAGAAATCTCTTGAACCTCTTTGCCATATTTTGCACCTAGAGATTTGAAATTGGCTTTGACTGAGATATTTACTAAGTCACCATCGGCATCTGCGATATCTGCCAAGTCAATTACATTTAATTCATCGGCGATCTGTTCGCGCATATCAATTGGTAACTTCGCCCATCCCGGTGCTGAAATCAGTGCGCGCTGCAGTGGCTGGCGGATCTTAATTGCAGATTCGGCGCGGGCGGCACGGCCAAGTTCGACGACGCGGCGAGTCATAGCGACCTGAGTATTTAGTTCTACGTTGATTAGTTTCTTCTCGGCGACTGGGAAATCAGTTAAGTGAACTGAATCAGCAGCAGAAGCATCTGCCGGTTTTACAACCTCTTGCCAAACATGTTCGGTGATAAATGGAACCATCGGCGACAGAAGCTGGGTAAGAGTTAAGAGACATTCATGCAGGGTTCCAAGCGCCGCTAAATCGCCATCCCAGAAACGGCGTCGTGAACGACGCACATACCAATTAGATAAGTCATCGATAAAACGGGCTAGCGCTTTACCAGCAGTTTGAGAATCAAATTCTGAATATGCCGCATCGACTTCGACGATTAAAGAATTTAACTCGCTGAGGATCCAGTGATCCATCATGGAGCGATCTTTTACCGCTGGTATTTGAGAGATATCAAAGTTTGAAGATTGCGCATATAAAGTGTGGAAAGAGATGGTGTTCCAGTAAGTAAGCAATGTCTTTCGTACAACATCGCTGATTGCATCGTGGCCGACGCGACGAGCAGACCAAGGAGAACCGGCAGCCAACATGTACCAACGCACCGCATCTGCGCCATGCTGATCCATCAAGGCGATAGGTTCAATCACATTTCCCAAATGCTTGCTCATCTTGCGACCATCTTTATCCAAGATATGTCCTAGACAGAGCACGCTCTTGTAAGAAGATTGATCAAAAACCAAAGTACCGATCGTCATTAAGGTGTAGAACCAGCCGCGAGTTTGATCAATTGCTTCGCAGATAAAGTCTGCTGGGTATGCGGCCTTGAATTTCTCAACCGATCCAGCTTTATGTGGGTATCCCCACTGTGCAAATGGCATCGCACCAGAGTCATACCAACAATCGATTACTTCTGGAACACGGACCATCTCTTTGCCACATGTTGCACATGGGAATTTAATGTCATCAACAAATGGGCGGTGTGGGTCTAAATTGGAGAGTTCTTTGCCGGCAAGGTCGCCGAGTTCTTTCAGTGAATCAACGCAGACCTCATGCTTTTCTTCACATCGCCAGATCGGCAGGGGAGTGCCCCAATATCTATTTCGAGATAGCGCCCAGTCAATATTGTTATTTAGCCAATCGCCATAACGCCCGGTTTTAATCGTTTCGGGGTGCCAATCTGTCTGGTTATTTTCGCGGATTAGCTCATCTTTAATAGATGTTGTTCGGATATACCAAGATGGTTGCGCATAATAAATAAGGGCAGTGTGGCATCTCCAGCAATGCGGATAAGGGTGCTCATACGGTTGATGCTTGTAAAGAACTCCACGAGATTTCAACTCTTTTACTAAAGTTTTATCGGCATCTTTAAAGAAGAGGCCTCCAACTAGTGGCACTTCGTTCAAGAATGTTCCATTAGGTGCAATTGGATTAACAACGGGCAGCCCATAAGCGCGGCAAACTGCGAGGTCATCAGCGCCAAAGGCTGGTGATTGATGGACAAGACCGGTTCCATCTTCGGTAGTTACATAGTTTGCAAGAACAACAAAGTGAGAATCTGGAATCTCGATCAGATCTAATGGGCGCTTATAGGTTATGCGCTCTAGATCCTTACCTTTTATAGTCTTTAAGATCTTCACATCACCAGAGAGCGCTGAAATCAGCGGCTCGGCAACGACTAAAACTTCGCGGCTTTCTTCAACGCTAACTTCAGCGACTACGTAATCAACATCTGGATTAACAGCAATTGCGGTATTTGAAACTAGGGTCCAAGGAGTAGTCGTCCAAACCAATAGCGCCGCGCCAAGATCAGCGAGTTCACCTGAAGTAATTGGAAAGCGAACATAAACAGATGGATCAGTAACTGTCTCGTAACCTTGCGCTAATTCGTGATCAGAGAGCCCAGTTCCACATCGCGGGCAATATGGAGCAACGCGATGATCTTGAACCAAGAGACCTTTCTTCCAGATCTCTTTTAAACTCCACCAAACGCTTTCTACATATTCCGGAGCCATCGTCCAATAGGCCTGATCAAAATCAACCCAGAAGCCCATTCGATTTGTCATAGTCGTAAATGCGCCGACATGGCGAGTAACTGAATCGCGGCACTTATCGTTAAAGGCGGCGATTCCATATTTTTCGATATCGCCCTTGCCGGTAAAACCTAACTCTTTCTCAACTGCAATCTCAACTGGAAGTCCATGACAATCCCAACCAGCTTTGCGCGTTACATACTTACCCTTCATCGTTTGGTAGCGAGGAAAGACATCTTTAAAGACTCGCGCTTCAATGTGGTGGGTACCGGGCATGCCATTTGCAGTTGGCGGACCTTCGTAGAAAGTCCAAGGCTCTCCGCTCTGACGAGCTTCGGTACTGGCTTCAAAAATTGAGTGTTGGCGCCAGAAATCCAAGATCGAACGCTCCATGGCGGGGAGATCGATTTGCGCTGGTACTGGGCGAATTGTCATAAGGGGGAGAGTCTAACGCCCGCTGGTCTTGGAGATAGCGCAGGCAAGTGCGGAGTATTTATCTAGTAATTAGGTAAGAAATTGCAGTTGCGTTGAGTGGCAAAGTTGGTCTTAGCGGTAAAAGAGCATAGGGTGCGCGGCGTGCCAGCAAAAAAGAAAACAGTAGCCAAGAAGGCAGTTGCCAAGAAGAGCCCTGCAAAAAAAGGGGCTAAGCCAGTAGCTAAGAAAGCACCGGCTAAAAAGGTTGCAAAGAAAGTTGTGAAGAAGGCTCCAGCAAAGAAAGCTCCGGTAAAGAAAGTTGCCAAGAAGGCTCCGGCCAAAAAGGCTCCAGCCAAGAAAGCTCCGGGTCGCCCGTTCCCTTCAAAAGTTGGCAAGACCACTCTTACCGTTGATGAGAAATCGCAGACAGTTAGCGTTGCAACAGTCGTTGCACCAGTTACAACCCCTGTAATTGAAGAACGTCGACTAGTAATGCCCCCACCTCCACGCCCAGTTAAGAGCGGCAAGAAAGTTGCTCCGCTTAAACCAATTAAAGCTGCGCCGACTCCAGTTATTGCTAGTGAGGGTGAAGCGCCATGGACTGCGGCAGAGTTAAAAGCGATTCGTACCGAGATTTCTAAAGATTTAGCCCGTCTCCAGCAAGAACTCGCTGTGGTCGAAGCCGAGATGGATGAGTTGATTTCAGAATCAGGCGAAGGCGCCGGCGATGATCAAGCAGATTCTGGAACTAAAACATTTGAACGCGAACACGAGATGTCACTTGTTATAAATGCGCGCGATATGGTTTTGCAGACAGAGCGCGCTTTAGATCGCATAGACAGTAAGACTTATGGAAATTGTGAAGAATGTGGCAACGCAATAGGCAAGGCGCGCTTGCAAGTATTTCCTCGCGCAACTCTCTGCATGATCTGCAAGCAGAAGGAAGAGCGGCGCTAGAGTGCGCCTTTTTTCTACACACTGGAAAAGACTTTATACGATCGCGTGGGCGATCTGGCTCTTGGATTTTGCAACAAAGAGTTGGGCACTTAATTCACTTGATTCACGGAACCCAGTTAAATTAATTGGGAATCTCCTCCAATTAACCCTCCTTAAGAACTCTGGCGCAGCCTTCAGTATGGCGCAGGGGGCCACGATTGTTTTTACTCTCTTCGCAATTTCTGTTGTGGCTGCGATTGGATACTTTGCACCAAAGATAACTTCCATGGGATGGTCGGTAGTTCTAGGTCTTGCCTTAGGTGGAATCCTCGGGAATCTCACCGATCGCATCTTTCGCAGTCCAGGATTCTTCACCGGTCATGTAATTGACTGGATTCAACTGCCACATTGGCCGGTTTTTAACTTGGCAGATAGCGCTATTGTGGTTGCAGCATCAATTGCAGTAATACTTTCAATCCGAAATATCTCACCGATGGGGGCTTAAATGTCACGCGAATCTCGCACATTAAGTGTTCCTGAAGGCGTAGCTGGAGAACGTATAGATAGCGCTCTTACTCGCGTCCTTGGTTTATCTCGAACAACTATCGTTCGTTTGCTCGAAGATGGCGATATTCGCACGAGTGGACGCCCAATGGCGAAATCAGAACGAGTAACAAGCGGACAATTAATAGATGTTTTAATGCCAGAACCGCTTAACCAAGAACCAATTCCGTTAACGCCGCTCGATGGCCTGCGAGTTGTTTACGATGATGAAGATATTATCGTTGTAGATAAACCAGTCGGATGTGCAGCTCATCCAAGTCCAGGCTGGATGGGGCCAACAGTTGTCGGTGCATTGACTGCAGCTGGTTACACAATCTCAACTTCAGGTCCGGCCGAACGGGCTGGAATAGTCCATCGCCTAGATGTCGGCACAAGTGGGTTGATGATCGTTGCTAAATCTGATCGCGCGTATAAAACGCTAAAAGATGCATTTCGCGATCATGAAGTTGAAAAAATTTATCACGCGCTGGTGCAAGGACACATGGATCCAGTTACCGGAACTATTGATGCGCCAATCGATCGCCATCCCAAAGAAGATCATCGCTTCGCCGTTATTGCCGAAGGTAAAGAGAGCATCACACATTACGAAGTTATCGAATTTTATAGATCTGTCTCGCTCGTCAAAGTTGAACTCGAAACCGGCCGCACCCATCAAATTCGTGTCCACTTCTCGGCCTTAAATCATCCACTTGTTGGCGATACAACTTACGGCGCAGATCCCGTGCTTGGTAAATCTCTAAAGATGTCCCGACCTTGGCTACATGCTCTCGAACTTCGCTTCGCCCACCCCGTTACTAAGGAGCCATTGGTTTTCAACGCTCCCTATGCACCTGACCTTCAGACTTGCTTGACCTTGCTCTCCGATGCGGTTCTGCCTTAATTGATATCCAGCGACTAATATTCAACAACTGTGACAACTGCGAACCCAACACCTGTGAGTAAAAAAGACTCTTTCGTGCATCTGCATGTTCACACCGAATATTCGATGCTCGATGGCGCAGCGCGTGTTGGCGATTTAGTTGAAGAAGTAGCGCGCCTAGAAATGCCGGCGATCGCCATGACCGATCACGGAAATGTCTTCGGTGCATTTGATTTCTATAAACAAGCTACTAAAGCTGGCGTAAAACCAATTATTGGAATTGAAGCCTATGTCGCGCCAGAATCGCGTTTTGAAAAGAAACGCGTGCAATGGGCAAGTGGCGGCGATGATGATGTTTCTGGTGGCGGTGCTTACACGCACATGACAATTCTTGCTGAAAATAACCACGGATTAAAGAATCTATTTCGTCTCTCATCTCTTGCTTCACTCGAAGGTTATTACTACAAGCCACGAATGGATCGGGAATTGCTTTCGCAATATGCCGATGGATTGATCGCGACTACGGGCTGTCCAGGTGGAGAAATTCAGACACGACTGCGTATGGGCAATTACAAAGAAGCGATGCGCGCGGCGAGTGATTACCGAGATATTTTCGGCGCCAACAATTTCTTTTTAGAATTGATGGACCACGGAATTGATGTGGAAACACGCGTTAAAGAAGATCTTCTTAAATTAGGACGCGAACTCAAGCTGCCACTCCTTGCTACCAATGACCTTCACTACACACGACATGCCGATGCGCCCGCGCACGAGGCTCTGCTCTGCGTGCAATCGGGATCAACGTTGGCAGATCCAAAGCGTTTTAAATTTGATAACGACGAATTTTATTTAAAGACGCCTTCACAGATGCGCGAGATTTTTCGCGATATCCCAGAAGCTTGCGATAACACTTTGCTGATAGCCGAACGCTGTAACGTTAAATTGCGTGAAGGTGAAAACTTGATGCCTGCTTTTGCAGTTCCATCTGGAGAAAGTGAAGATAGTTGGCTACGTAAAGAGGCAGAGCGTGGCCTGCTCGCAAAATTTGGTGATCATTTAACTGATCAATATAAGGAAAGGTTAAATTACGAATTAGGCGTAATGCTCAAGATGGGTTTTCCGGGTTACTTCCTTGTTGTTGCAGACCTGGTAGCCCATGCGAAGAAAGTTGGAATCCGCGTTGGGCCAGGTCGCGGATCTGCGGCAGGATCCTTGGTCGCATATGTACTAGGAATTACTGGGCTAGATCCAATCGAACACGGCCTCTTATTCGAACGCTTCCTAAATCCAGAACGTATCTCAATGCCCGATATCGATCTGGACTTCGATGAACGTCGTCGCAGCGAGATGATCAAATATGCAACAGAGAAATATGGTGAAGACCGCGTTGCGCAGATCATTACCTACGGAACTATTAAATCTAAACAATCCATTAAAGATGCAACTCGGGTACTTGGTTATCCATATGTAATCGGTGAGAAATTAACTAAAGCACTGCCGCCATCTGTTATGGGTAAAGATATTTCACTCTCTGGCGTCTTTGACTCGAAAGATCCGCGTTACGGCGAAGCCGGAGAATTCCGTGAACTTTATAACTCTGACCCCGACTCAATGAAAGTTGTGGATTTAGCGAAAGGCTTAGAAGGACTCAAGCGCCAATGGGGAGTTCATGCTGCTGGTGTGATCCTCTCGCGCGAACCGCTTTTAGATGTAATCCCAATCCATCGTCGTGAAGCAGATGGCGCGATAATTACCCAATTTGATATGGGCGCTTGCGAATCAACTGGCTTGCTTAAGATGGATTTCTTAGGCCTACGCAACTTATCGGTTTTAGATGATGCGTTAATCAACATCAAAGAGAATAAAGGAGTTGATGTAGTTCTAGAAGATCTCCCTCTTGCTGATCAGAAGACTTTTGAGCTCTTATCACGTGGAGATACCTTGGGCGTTTTCCAGCTCGATGGTGGGCCTATGCGCGCGCTCTTACGCAGCATGTCACCAGATTCATTTGCAGATATTTCCGCGGTGATCGCCCTATATCGCCCTGGTCCTATGGGTGAAAATGCGCACAATAACTATGCCGATCGCAAGAACGGTCGCAAACCAGTTGAACCAATCCATCCCGAGCTTTCAGAAGTCTTGCAAGAAATTCTCGGTGATACCTACGGCTTAATTGTTTATCAAGAACAAGTTATGGCGATCGCTCAAAAGGTTGCTGGTTTCTCTCTGGGTCGTGCGGATTTATTACGTAAGGCGATGGGTAAAAAGAATAAAGAGATTCTCGACAAAGAGTATGTGCCATTTGAAGCGGGCATGAAAGAGAATGGTTTCTCAACCGCAGCGATCAAACGCCTTTGGGATGTTCTGATTCCGTTCTCGGATTACGCCTTTAACCGCGCACACAGCGCCGGATATGGAGTTGTATCTTTCTGGACCGCGTACTTAAAGGCTAACTATCCAACTGAATATATGGCAGCGCTCTTAACTAGCGTTCGTGATGATAAAGATAAATCTGCCTTATATCTCTCGGAATGTCGCCGCATGGGAATCAAGGTTCTGCCACCTGATGTAAATGAATCCAATGCCGAATACACCCCGCGCGGTAACGATATTCGCTTTGGCTTGGCCGCGATTCGAAATGTTGGAGAAGGTGTGGTTGCTTCGATAAAAGCTGCTCGCACCGCTAAAGGTGCGTTCACATCTTTCGGAGATTTTCTTGCAAAAGTTGATGCGCAAGTCTGCAATAAGAAGACGATTGAATCTTTGATTAAGGGTGGGGCTTTTGATTCGCTGCAACATCCGCGTAAAGGTTTGATGTCTATTCACCTGGAAGCAATCGACTCCGTTATTGAAACAAAGCGAGCTGAGGCGATCGGACAATTTGATTTATTTGGCGGAGAATCCATGACCCAGGTCGCGGGACTCGATATAGAAATTCCCACCTTTGAATGGGATAAGACAACGCTTCTGACATTCGAGCGCGAAATGCTTGGGCTCTATGTTTCTGATCATCCTCTGCTCGGTGTCGAACATATCTTGCGTTCGAA
>WLQO01000038.1 GCA_009698295.1 Actinomycetota bacterium
TGCGCCAACAAGAGCCGCAACTGCGCCAGGGGATGCTTTGCGGCCACTATCTAAAAATAAATCTTTTACAAATGCTTCTTTCTCCGCCTCTTTCTTTAAAGGCTCGCAGGCGATAATTTCTGGTTTAACTTTCTTAATCGCATCGAGCAACGCTTTACCTTTTACGCCACCCTTATGAACAAATACCACGGTGGTGAGTCCATCTGGTTCAGCCAAATATTTGGTTACTTCATCTTTGGCATCTTCGGGAAGATCCTGCAGATCTTTAATGATCAGTGCGCGGCGCTCGGAAAATAGCGAAGGAGCCAAGGCATCGGAAATATCACCAAGCAAAGCATCGGCTGCGAAGATCGTGGTGATTTCCGCGCTTTCATCTTTTAATTGCGCAGTTAACTTAGCTAAAGCGCGATCGGCTAGCGCTGCTTCCCCACCCAAGATGAGATAAAACGGATTCACGTCTTACTCCCATCTAATAAAATTAAAGCGGCCTTTACTGGTTCTAACCTTTAAGCGATGTCGGTGCGCTGCGATCGCAATCGCCCCATCAACATCTGTACGCAGTACTTTAGCGCTTACCTGCGTCAATAGCGTTAAAGTCTTGGCGGCGGGATGGCCATAACTATTGCCCGCACCGACGCTAATGACGGCAACTTGTGGGCCTAGCGCTCGAGTAAAACTCTCATCTTGATATGCAGACCCGTGATGACAGACTTTATAAATATCAACTTCTCTTAACTCAGATGCGATCACTGCTTGAGTCAGCGGCTCCATATCACCGCCGGCAAAGAGTGAGAAATCTGGCGTATCAATACGCACTGCGATACTGGAATTATTTGGATCGTATTCCCCGTTATCGGGCCACAAAACTTTAATTTTGGCGTTACCGATTTGTGCGCTGGTTCCACGTTTCACGCTCTCAAACCAAGTTGCACCAACTTTGCGACCTTTAACTGCGCCAGATAAACCGGCGATATGGTCGGCATGACCGTGCGTCAGAATCAACAGTGGAATCTCACGGATAGATAAATGTTTTAGGCAACGATCAATCGCTTCTGGATCAGGGCCGGTATCAATCACAATCGCACGATGGTTACCTAAGTTAATTGCCGCCCCATCGCCTTGTCCGATATCGCAATTTGCAAATTGCCAATCACCGCCGGGAAAACGCTGCAAGTAACTCAGCGAAAGTACGATCAACACGCTAACAATGACTAATTTGCGCGGCAGAAGAAAGATAAGCGCAATCGCGATAATCGCGACTACAAACCCCAACAGACCTTTACCAATTGTCAGGACGCGAAAGCCGGCTGCCCAATCCGCAACGCTGGCAACCCACCAAGCAAGTGGTTTCACGCAAGTTACTAGAAGCGATGAAATCACAGGAGCAAGCGGCGATATCAACGCTGCGATAAATCCGACGACGGTAATCGGTGCAACCGCTGGCGCTGCAAAAAGGTTTGCCACGATACTCATCGGAGACAGGTATCCCGCTATCGCAACAATTACTGGCGCACAAAAAACCATCGCCGCAATTGGTGGCGCAATCGCTTGGGCGATCACATTTGGAAGGTAACGCGACAAATAAGCGATGATTCGCGGCGCAAAGAGCAAGAGGCCAGCTGTAGCTAGAACTGAGAGCGCAAAACCTGGATCGCGACCTTGCCAAGGATCACCAATAACAACTGCGGCTATTGCGAAACCTAACGCGGGTAAAGAATCAGCACCACGCTTTGTCGCATATGCAATAAGCAAAACAGCGGCCATCGCAGCAGCACGCAGAACCGAAGGTGATGGGCGAACTAGCGCAATAAATGCAGTCAACGCAATTGCTGTTGCCAAGATGCGAAGGCGCATGGTGCGAAAGAGAAATTGTGCACACCATAAGATGAAAGCAGAAACGATTGCAAAGTTAGCCCCGCTTACTGCTACTAAATGAGTTAGACCAGAACGTCGCATATCGCTGCGAAAGTTCTCACTTTGCAAAGAGGTATCACCCAAGACCATGCCCGGAATTAGCGAACCAGCATCGCCAGTTCCGCTTGCTGCGCGCAGACCGAGGCGCACCTTCCCAAGTGAGCGGGCCCAACGCGATGGCTCGCTTTCAATTCTTATCTCGTGCTTTGCAATCAAGAGCGCTGCCACGCGTGGTTCTTTGCTGCGCAGTATCTGCACTTCAGCGCTTACTTTCTGTCCCGGCAGTAACTTCGCGATTTCCTTATCTGTCACAATTAACCGAATCGGAATATGCAATTTATATATGCGTTGTGCAATCTGTATCTCACTCAAGCTAGCCAGTGCGCTGTAACTTGGAGGCAGAAAGTTTTGACCGCTGACGCGTTTACCTGTCAGATGTGGGTCGGTCGTCAATTGCACTTCAACGGTTGCGCTCTCGCCAATGTGTTTAGCCACCACACTTGATTGCAGGCTTTGCTGGCGCAGCGACATAACCGATGAGCCAAGAGCCAGAGCAAAAGCCAAAACAATAAAGCGGCTACGTCGTTGCGACAAGGAAAATAGAACTAGTAACGCCGCAGCGATGGAACTTCGCCACGGCGCTACGTAACTCTGCAATAGCGCACCACACCAGAGCGCACCGCCTAACGCGAGTGCGCGATAATCAATTAGACGCGTAACTTCTCTTTAAATTGCGAGAATTTAACTGAACCTATTCCTGACACTTTCATCAGATCATCCACGGTCAGGAATGGCCCATTTTGATTGCGATAAGCAACAATTCGCGCCGCCAGCACCGGACCGATTCCATCCAAGGATTCCAAATCTTTAGCGCTTGCCCGATTTAACGCGATCGGTCCAGAACTCTTAGCTTTGGCGCGTTGTGGGGAAATTCGTACGGAACTTCCACCTTTGCTTGGTGGGTAAATATAAATCTGCTCACCATCTTTAATCACTCGCGCCAAATTGATGTCAGATAAATCCGCGCCTTTTAACTTATCGCCAGCTGCTTTAATCGCATCCATTACTCGCGAATTTGCCGGCAAGCTGTAAACACCGGGAGTCTTTACCGCCCCCGCGACATCGACAGTTACAACGGCGACAGTTTCAGTGACGGAAAGTCCAGCAGGTGCCAGTGAAACTTCCTCTGTGGCACCGCGAATTACAAGAAATATTGAGAGCGCAATTACTAGCGCTGAGATCGACAGAAGTGATCGCTTCTGCGAGATTGAGAAAGTGATATTGCTCCACCAGGTACGGAAATTTTCAGTAGATAAATTCATGGCGGGATCATCCGGCATTGACGCCAGGTAATTACGCGAAAGTGGGGGTGCTGTGGTTAAAGAACGATATTTACAATTTTTGGCGCGCGCGCAATAACTTTCTTGGGGGTTGCACCATTTAATTCGGCGGCAATTGTGGGGTGGGCTAGCGCAAGCGCTTCGATCTCGGCATCTGTAATTGTCGGTGGCACTTCAATACGTTCCTTGATCTTGCCATTGATCTGGATTACCGCTTCAACGGCATCGGCTACTAGTAATTTTTCATCCACAGCTGGCCAACCGGCGGTTGCAATCGCTGGTTTATGGCCTAAGCGCTCCCACATTTCCTCTGCTGTAAATGGCGCAACCAGAGATAACATAATTGCAATTGCTTCAGTTGCCTCACGAACTGCTGGATCTGCTGCACCTGGGCCAGAATCAATTGCCTTACGAGTTGCATTTACCAATTCCATTACGCGCGCAATCGCAACGTTAAAACGGAAAGATTCCACAGCGAATGCAGCATCATGCAGGGCTTTATGGGTTGCTTTGCGAAGTGAAATTTCTCCAGTTGCAAAGTCAACGCCAGGCTTAGATGTGACATCACCGGATAAACGCCAAGCACGGCTTAAGAATTTAACTGAACCAGATGGTGAAACATCTGACCAGTCAACATCATCTTCTGGTGGACCAGAGAAGACCATTGATAAACGGATCGCATCGACGCCATGGTTTTCTAACTCATCAGATAGTCGAACCAGATTTCCGCGAGATTTAGACATCGCAGAGCCATCCATCACAACCATGCCTTGATTTAGCAGACGCGTAAATGGTTCGTTAAATCCCAACATCCCGATATCGTGCAGAACTTTTGTGAAGAAACGTGAGTAAAGCAGGTGCAAAATTGCATGTGTTACGCCACCGACATACTGATCAACCGGCAACCAAGTATCAATGTCCGCGCGCGAAAAAGGCTCGTTGTGATTTGTCGATGATGGATAACGTAAGAAGTACCAAGATGAATCAACAAAAGTATCCATCGTGTCGGTATCGCGCGTAGCCGCTCCCCCACAAGTTGGGCATTTGGTATTTACCCATTCAGTTGCGGCCGCAAGCGGTGATTGCCCCTTTGGCTTCAGATCTAAACCTTTAGCATCTGGAAGCAGCAAAGGAAGTTGATCTGCGGGCACAGCGACTTCGCCACATTTTTCACAGTGCACAATCGGAATCGGTGTACCCCAATAACGTTGACGAGAAACCAACCAATCGCGCAAGCGATAGTTACGCGCTGATTTACCTAAACCATCTGCCTCTAACTGCTTATTTATCGCAGCGATCGCATCAGACTTACTTAATCCATTTAGCGCATCTGAATTAATTAACTTGCCATCACCAGTTGTGGCAACTCCTGTTTGGCTAGGGTCTTCTTCTCCTGTTTCAACAACCACACGCACAGGCAATTTCATTGCGCGCGCGAAATCTAAATCTCTTTGATCATGAGCCGGAACCGCCATGATCGCGCCGGTTCCGTAATCTGCCAAGACATAATCTGAAGCCCAGATCTGCAATTTTTCACCGTTGACTGGGTTGATTGCATATCTTTCCAAGAAGACACCAGATTTTGGTCGATCAGTTGCTAAACGATCGATATCGGATGCGGCCTTTACAGATTCTCGGTATTGCTTAAATTTCTCTTCAGCCGGTGTTCCGGTAGCAAGTTCTGCAGCAAGTTCAGAGTCAACTGCAACCACCATAAATGTTGCACCAAATAAAGTGTCCGGACGAGTTGTATAAATCGTCACTGGTTCGGTGCGTCCTTCGATTACGAAGTTAACGTTGGCGCCCTGTGACCGGCCGATCCAATTGCGCTGCATCATTAAGACTTTATCGGGCCACTTACCTTCAAGTTGTTCCATGTCATCGAGCAAGCGGTCTGCGTAATCAGTGATCTTGAAATACCACTGATTTAACTTCTTCTTGGTTACGGCTGTATCGCAACGTTCGCACAACCCAGCAACTACTTGCTCATTAGCTAAAACCGTCTGACAACTTGGGCACCAGTTAACCGCGCTATCTTTACGGTAAGCCAGCCCACGTTTATGAAGTTCGATAAATAACCATTGATTCCATTTGTAATACTCGGGATCACAAGTATTAAAGACGCGATCCCAGTCAAAAGAACAGGCATAACGACGCATCGAAGCTTTCTGTGTTGCAATATTTTCATAAGTCCAGATTCGAGGATCTTCATTGCGCTTAATCGCCGCATTTTCTGCTGGAAGTCCAAAGGCATCCCACCCAATCGGGTGCATGACGTTAAAACCTTTTTGGATCCAGTAACGCGCTATTACATCGCCAAGTGCGTAAGCCTCGGCATGGCCCATATGTAAATCACCTGATGGGTACGGAAACATATCCAAGACATATTTCTTTGGCCTTTTATCATCGGGGCGACCAGATTTAAATGGCTCTATCTCATCCCAAATTGGTAGCCACTTCTCTTGGACATAGGCAAAGTCATATGCCTGATGTTCTTGTGAAGTGCTCATCTGCGTAGTTTATCGGGCTTTAGCCCCAAGTAACGCCAGTTAATTCTTCGCTAACGCTCCATAAATCCATTGCTAAACGTTGGTCATATGCAATCGCTGCAGCGCGAGTTAATTTAGGAAATCCACGCATCTCCATAAATCCATCTGGGCCAATATAAGAGGCGCCATAAAGGCCCGGATATGTTGCAGCACATAGCGTTGGAAGCGCACCACGTTCTGCGCTCTGCGCAAAAAGCGAGTTAGCAAGTGCGCCAGCGCGATCTTGCACCGTCGCTCCAGCAATCAAATTAGTGTCGGCATATCCAGGATGCGCCGCAACTGCTTCTAGCCCCCAGTTGTTGCGCATCTGGCGACGTTCTAGCTCATGAATAAAAAGTAAGTTTGCCAATTTGCTGTACGCATATGCCGACCATGGGTTGTACGCGCCGATTCCTTTAGCCTTGTTACGCAGATCATCGATTGAGAAATTGCCAATCCGTGATGCGCGATGTGCCTGAGATGAAACAGCAACAACGCGTTCCTTGATCTGCTTTTGCAGCAAACCGGTTAGTGCAAAGTGTCCAAGATGATTTGTACCTACCTGCATCTCAAATTTATCTTTGGTAAGCGCAAATGGAGTAGCCATCACACCAGCATTTAAAATCAAAACATCAAAAGGCGCAGTAAATTCTTTAGCAAAGTTACGAACCGATGAAAGATCGGCGAGATCTAGCAATTTAAAGTCGACTCGATCGCGAGCAATTTCAGCAACAGTGGCAGCGCCCTTAGCGGCGTTGCGTGCGGTGATAGTTACGTGTGCCCCCGCACGAGCTAATTCGCGAGCAGCCTCTTTGCCAATTCCGCTAGTTCCACCAGTGATGACAAATTTCTTTCCAGTTAGATCAGGGATATCAGATGCATCCCAACCTCTTGGAATCGTGGTGACGCTGGACATTTCTTCTTCCCATCTTAAATACTTCGAAACTTACTTAAACTTACTTAAGTGGAGATAAGGGGATTCGAACCCCTGACCTCTTCCATGCCATGGAAGCGCGCTACCAACTGCGCCATATCCCCTTTAATTACCCGCGTTAAGCGAGAAGGTAACTCTAGCGCACGTGATCTGGCACATCAGCACCAGATTCTTCGCCAAATACTGGTTCAAGAATCGAACCGGCGTTATGTTCAGCAAGATGCCAACCTTTTGGACTGGTCTGCAAGATAGACCAGCGCGCATTTGATAGCCCGCCGATCTTTCCCCAGTGCGCCATCGGCAAATGTAAATAATGGCCGATCAAACAGCGCGCTGTGCCGCCATGAGTTGCTACAACAATTAATTGGTTCTCTTTATCGCCTAAAAATTCATCGATGGCAGCGCTGGCACGAGCTGCAACTTCGCTGCGACGTTCGCCAATAGTTCCCGCAGGATTATCGTTACCGTCAATCCAGCGAATAAAATTTTCTAGATCTGCGGCACGGTTTTCAGCGCCAGTTTTACCTTCCCAGTGTCCACCATTGGTTTCGCGTAAACGCTCATCGACAAGAACTTCCATATTCACAATCTCACCGAGCTTTGATGCGGTATCTCGGGCGCGCGATAAATCACTAGATAAGATCGCAGTAGGTTCCATCCCGGCGATAATCGGTGCGGCAAGTTCGGCTTGATAAACACCAACGTTATTTAGCGCAATATCAGAATGACCTTGAAAACGATTTACCATGTTCCAATCTGTCTGACCATGGCGCCACAATAAAATGCGATTGTTCTTACCTGCCATTTGCCACATTTTCCTTAACTACATCTAGATCTATCGTTGGACAATCATTCCAAAGGCGATCGAGCATGTAATACCGACGCAGTTCAGCGCTTTGAATATGCACGACTAGATCAGAATAATCGAGCAAGATCCACTCATCTGTTCCCTCGCGACGGGCTGGCTTTTCACCAATCAAACGAAGCTTCTCTTCAACTTCATCGGCAATTGCATCTACTTGGCGAATATTTGCGCCAGTGGCAATTAGAAAGACTTCAGATAAAACCATTTGATCAGATAGATCGATAGCGATCATTTCTGTGCCAAATTTGTCGGCGATTGCGCGAGCTGCAACCTGGGTCAACTCGGTAACGCTCTTACTTGCTGGCATACAGATCGTGCTCCTTTATATAAGTTGCTACATGTGGTGAAACTGCGTCTAAATCTCCAGCGCGAACTTGCGTTGCAGAAATATTGAGCGCCCCGATTTCGAGGTTAGCTGCACCTGGAAATTCTGGACGATCGATAACAATGAACTCGACCATATCCTGTAATTCACCGGTGCGATGCCACTGATCGATCTTAGTGAAAGCATCTGTGCCAACAATGAGCGCAATTTGGTCGCCCGGATAACTTTGTGCGACCGCTTCGACGGTATCGATCGTAAAAGATGGGCCTTGTCGCAAAATCTCAATCGGATTTACTTCAACTTTGCCAGATACTTCAGCAGGTAAATCCTTTAGCGCCGCTTGGCACATGGCGCGACGATCAGTTGCTGGCGCAACTGGTTGCACATCGCGCAGTTGTGGTTGCCCTGCAGGAATCAAAAGAATGCGATCGGCTAAATTGCGAGAAATGATTTCAGAAATAACATGGAGGTGGCCTTTATGGATAGGGTCGAAAGTTCCGCCGTATATTGCAATCTTTGCCATAATTAAATTAATTAAAACCCAGTGGCCTGGTGTTGCGATTAATCGTTATCTAAACGAAGTACAAGATAGAGAAATAATGAAAAAACGACGAAGGTTCCGATACCAAATACATATGGCGGAGCAGGAAGTTCGCGAAGGTGTTCTGCTGCGGCGGTAAACATGGGTACAGACTACCCCTGCCCTGCTAGTAACTCTAAAAAGCGCGCCTCATCGATCACTTTTACGCCAAGTTCTTGCGCCTTTGCCAACTTTGATCCTGGATCGGTACCCACCAATACATAATCTGTCTTCTTCGAAACTGCTGCTGCTGCCTTGCCACCATGAGCAGTAATTGTTTCAGCAATCGAATCGCGCGTGAATTTTTCCAGTCCACCGGTTACGACGAAGGTGAGATTGGCCAACGTCTGGGGCAGATCCGCAGCTGCTTGCGCCTGCATAACCACGCCAGCGCTCTGCCACTTTGTGATGATCTGGCGGTGCCAATCAACGGAGAACCATTCAACGATTGATTGTGCGATTGTTTCGCCAAGTCCATCAATTTCGGAAAGTTCGGCAACCGTCGCCTTTGAAATTGCTTCCATTGAACCAAAGTTATTGGCAAGTGATTGCGCAGCAGTTGGTCCAACGTGACGAATCGAGAGCGCAACAATGATGCGCCACAGCGGTCGCGTTTTTGCGTTTTCTAATCCAGCCAATAACTTATCGGTATTTTTCCCGATGCTTCCATCTTTCTTGGTGAAAAATTCTGATCGAGTCAGTGATTCGGTGGTTAGTGCAAAGAGATCTGATTCATCTGTGATTATCTGATCGTTGAGTAAAGCAACCGCCGCTTCCAGGCCAAGAACATCTATATCAAGTGCGGCGCGCGAACCTATGTAATAAATCCGCTCACGCAATTGTGCAGGACAACTTTGGGTATTTGGGCAACGTATATCTACATCACCTTGCGTTATTGCTCGCAATTTTTCACCACATTCGGGGCAGTTCGTCGGCATAACAAAGGCGCGTTCGCTGCCAGTGCGCTTATCTAAAACAGGTCCAAGTACTTCTGGGATCACATCACCGGCTTTACGAATGATCACCGTGTCACCGATCAAAACGCCCTTGCGTTCAATCTCTTCTTGATTGTGAAGCGTGGCATTCGTAACTGTGGAACCAGCAACTTTTACCGGCTCCATAAATGCAAATGGCGTAACGCGACCAGTGCGCCCTACGCTGACTTTGATATCCAGTAACTTCGTAGTGACTTCTTCGGGTGGATATTTAAAGGCGATCGCCCACTTTGGCGCACGTGAGGTAAACCCAAGTCGTTCTTGTTCGGCTATATCGTCAATTTTAATTACAACGCCA
>WLQO01000039.1 GCA_009698295.1 Actinomycetota bacterium
ACTTGTGTGCAAGAGATTCGGAACTGAGAAAACGATAGCCACACTACGCCCGTAGAAGCCCTGTTTTAATTCCGAAGGACCCGGGTTCGATTCCCGGCACCTCCACCATTTTATTTATCTCTAAAGAATTCGCGCTTTAGTGCAAAAATATTTAGCGAAAATCCGGCCATTGCTAATAGTTTTGGCCCTAAAGGTAGTGAATTGAAAACCAGCATCAGCGAAATTAGAGAACCAGCTGCTGCAATTATGGCAACTAGAATTCTGCGAATAATCCAGAGCGCCTTCTTCTCTTTGGAGTAATTCCACATCTTTTTGCTAGTCAGTAAAAATCCAATTGGACCAGAGAAAATTACAATACTCATCAGGATCATAACTAGCACTGCCAGTGAATACATATTTTTATTCTAGCCTTGCCCAACTCTGATTTAGCGCTGAAAACATAACCATATCTATCTGGGATCCATCTGCGCGCGTAACTCTCTGACGCAATACTCCCTCACGCTCATATCCGGCAGAGAGCAAAAGTTTCTGTGAAGCGGTGTTATCTAAATCAACCGCCGCTTCAATTCGCTTAAAACCTAAAGTATCGAAGCCATATCCCGTAATCATTTTTACCGCCGTTGTTGCAATCCCTTGGCCACGCATCTTTTTATCCATCCAATAGCCAATTTCAGCGCGATGGTTATCGATACTTATTGTGTGAAGCGAGATAACACCTGCAAACTCTTTCTCATCACCAACGCCAAATTCAATAACAAAGGGGAGTTCGCGTTGTAGCTCAATCGATGCAGGTGCACGCTGCACATAATCAAGGGCGTGCGCCATCGTGTAATTTGCGGGAACCGTTGTAAACCTGGGGATTAATGGGTCCTGGCAAGCCTCAAAGATTGCAGTCACATCTGCATCGACAGGAGCGCGCAAGGTATATCTGCCAGATTGCAGAGTTGGTATCTCACTTGGCCACCAGATCATGCGATAAGTATGGACTAGCGATAGCGCTCGATGTAGTTAAATTGAATCGCCGATCGGACGAGCAGGCGTTAAATAGATTTTTCCAAGTGGCGATCTCCAAGTACATGAACCATCTGGGCGACTTTCCACTTCCCACCCATCGTGAGTCTTAAGGCGATGATGTCTGCGACAGAGTGCACCTAAATTATCGGGCGAGGTTCGCCCGCCAGTCTCCCAACTTTGGGCATGATCTATATCGGAGAGTGCTGCAGATCTTCGACAACCCGGGAAGCGACAGGTTCGATCACGGGCAATTAAGAAATCAATCAGCGCTTGCGGTGGTTCGTAACTCTGCCTTCCGTAATCCAATAAATTTCCGGTCTGGGGATCGGTAATAAATCGCTTCCACTTTCCATCGGCAGCTAATTCGCGGGCAACAGAAGCGGGTATTGCGCCGTAACCCGCGAGTTGTCCTGGGTTTTCGGCGAGCCCCAAAAGCGTAGGTAGATCGATAGTCACATTTACTGAAATTGGACGGCGATGCGGGGCAACCGTTTCTGCCGCTGTAGAAAGGTAGGCGCCTGTAATCGAAGTTAGGGCATCGGCGCGTTTCATATCCGCGCTTCTTAAATCCGTAGTTGTATCCGAGTCGATCTCGGCGCTGGCTGCCCGAATAAAGCTTTCGATAGAGTTCATAACAATTTGTGCATCTGCAGCGGGGAGAATTGCCACAATGGTTGAGATGCCATCACTTTCGGTGTAACAACTTACCTTTCGTGTATCTCGCGCACGCGCAACGGTCTCTTCAAAAGTTTCGGGGGAGATTCGGGCGATCGAAGTGCGAACTTGATTGGCGACTTGACCTGGCGTGTGGAATTCAGCATGCGCAATAGCGCGTTGCTCAATCTCAAATATTGCAGATTCTGGTAACCCATCGCGAATCGCGGCAGCAGTTTCTTTTGCGATAACTGTTGCATGCGCCGGAGAAATTTCGCCGGTCGCTAAGGCTGAGCAAGTATTTGGAAGATGGTTAACGAGAGTTCGAGCAACATCGATTCGTAATTGTGCTGTCGTTGGGGCGAGCCGGAGTGCAGTAGAAATATCTTCACGTTCAGCATCATCCACGCCAAAGAATGGATCGGTGCCATTTGGTTTGCTGGAATCACATCCAGCTACTGCGACGATTGCGCGCTGCATCAGAGCCTGCAACCAACCGGTCTGCCGCTCCAATGCGGTTAAGTAATCGATCCGATCTGCAGGTGTTAGTTCTTGCGGATTGATTGCAACAAGAGCGGTAAGCGTAGCAATACCTGGCATCGCGATTAATAGATCGGTGACGGTCGGGGATATGGCGAGATGATCGTGATTGGTTAAGCGCACCGCCGTTGTCATAGGTGGAATATTGCTTCCACTGGCTGACAAAAGTTCTAGAAAAAGTGCGTTTATCCACAAATATTGCGAGTTAACTTTAAGTTGCAAGTAGTTGAATGTTCAACTAAAGTTACGCTTACGAATTAGGAGTAAAAATGCCTGCAGTTACCGTAAGTGATATCACCATACTTCCACGCGTTAGCGATGCGCCGAACTCTCGTGCACGTCGGGTTAAGAGCATTACAACCGCTCCGCAAGGTTTCGAAGGTGAAGGCTTTCCGGTACGTCGCGCATTTGCAGGAGTTGATTTAGCAGAACTCGATCCCTTTATTCACCTCGATCAAATGGGCGAAGTTGAATATGCACCAGGTGAACCAAAGGGAACTCCTTGGCACCCACATCGTGGTTTTGAAACCGTTACCTACATTATTGATGGAATCTTTGATCATAAAGATAGCAATGGCGGCGGCGGAACAATTTCCAATGGAGATACACAATGGATGACTGCCGGCGGTGGAATTTTACATATTGAAACTCCACCAGAACATTTAGTGATGAGTGGTGGTTTATTTCATGGTTTCCAACTCTGGGTAAATCTGCCGGCTGCAAAGAAGTGGTTGCCACCGGCCTATCAAGATGTGCGTGCAAATGATGTTGCACTTTTATCGAGCGCAGATGGTGGATCTTTAATTCGCATTATCGCTGGTGAATTAGATGGACATGTTGGACCAGGATCTACGCAGACACCGATTACTTTAATTCACGCAACCGTTGCACCTGGTGCAGAGTTGCGACTTCCTTGGCGCAAGGATTACAACGCACTTGTTTACACAATTTCTGGCCATGGTTTTGCAGGAGATGAATCGCGACCAATTCAGATGGGTCAGCTAACTGTCTTTGGCGATGGTGACAGCATCGTAATTCGCGCAGCAAATCAACAAGAAAGTCGTTCACCTAACCTAGAACTATTTATTCTTGGCGGCCAACCAATTAAAGAACCTGTTGCTTGGATGGGTCCATTTGTGATGAATACCAAGCGCGAAGTTTTGCAAGCATTTGAAGATTTCCAAAAAGGTTTACTGGGATCAATTCCGGCTATTTATAAGGATGATGCCAAGCGCCCCCAATCAGAATCAAAGATGAACCGCACCGACAAATTGGGCGGCGATGTGAAAGCTGAAGATATTCTCGACGTTCATAACGCTCCGACTGACCTACAGGAAAACTAGCGGAAAGCACCCTTCGGCGACCATTTACCCGCCGCCGCTCTTGGAGCGCAATAAGTGCATAAGGCGATTCGGCTGCCTAAAGTAATGCCGAAAATGTCTATGAGGCGACTGTGTAGTTATCTTTTCAGTCGCCGATAGATATTTTCTGCTTGTTTTAAGTTGATTGCTTGGTGGATAGAATGCGCTTATGAATCCGCAGAAGGTGCTCCTGTATTACGGCTTTACGCCGATCAGTGATCCTGTTGCGGTTCAGCTCTGGCAGAAAACGCTCTGCGAATCTCTAAATCTAAAAGGCCGCATTTTAATTTCTCCGACTGGAATCAATGGCACTGTTGGTGGCGATATCGATGATCTTCGCAAATATGTCAAGAACACAAAGAAGTACCCCGGCTTTAAGAAGATTGCATTTAAATGGTCGCAAGGTACTGGCGATGAATTCCCAAGACTTTATATTGCAGTTAAAAAAGAGCTAGTGGCATTTGATAATCCAGATGAGATTAAAGTTGATGAAGCCGGCGTAATCGGCGGTGGTACACATTTACGTCCTGAGCAAGTACACGAGCTCGTTGAATCCCGTGGCGATGATGTGGTCTTCTTCGATGGCCGTAATCAAAATGAAGCCAAGATTGGTAAGTTTAAAAATGCAATTGTTCCTGACGTTGATACCTCACGTGATTTCGTGCGCGAAATTGAAAGCGGCAAGTACGATCACTTAAAGGAAAAACCTGTGGTTACTTACTGCACCGGCGGCATCCGCTGCGAAATTCTGTCAGTGGTCATGAAGAACCGCGGATTTAAAGAGGTTTATCAAATAGATGGCGGCATCGTTAAATACGGTGAAAAGTTTGGCGATGATGGTCTTTGGGAAGGTTCGCTCTATACCTTTGATTCTCGTATGGCGATCGATTTTTCAACCAAGACCAAGGTCATTGGCGAATGCGAAATCTGCCAGGCACCAAGCAAGATTTTCCGCAACTGTCGCACCAAGACTTGCCACGAGCTAATTTTGTTATGCGATCCTTGCAACGAGCTACCTGCGAATACAAAGTGCACGCACGATAAATCTAAAGTGCGCGATACCGAAATGGTTGGCTAGCTCTTAACTACAAAGCTTTAAGCGCGCTAACAACTTTAGTTAAAGATGCCTTGGCATCGCCAAAGAGCAACATCGTCTTTGGATCATAAAGTAATTCGTTTTCAATTCCAGCAAAGCCTGGGCGCATGGAACGCTTTAGAAAGATGACATTTGCGGCGTTGGAAACTTCCAAGATTGGCATTCCATAAATTGGGCAACCAGGCGTTGTCTTTGCCGCAGGATTTACGACGTCATTGGCACCGATAACGATCGCGACGTCGGTCTGTCCGAAAGTTGGATTTACTTCATCCATTTCCGCCAATTGATCATAAGGAACGTTGGCTTCAGCGAGAAGCACGTTCATATGTCCCGGCATACGACCGGCAACCGGGTGAATTCCGTAAGCAACATCGATACCTTTTGAGATCATTAAATCTGCGAGCTCGCGCACGGTGTGCTGTGCTTGCGCAACAGCGAGTCCAAAGCCAGGAACAATCACAACACGACGTGCATAGTTAAGAAGAATTGCTACGTCATCTGGTGAACC
Organism: Actinomycetota bacterium; assembly: GCA_009698295.1. Taxonomy (GTDB): domain Bacteria; phylum Actinomycetota; class Actinomycetes; order Nanopelagicales; family Nanopelagicaceae; genus Planktophila. Next base: position 5,174 of record WLQO01000039.1, read on the forward strand.
AGAACGCACGGGGCGTTCTTCCCCGGCTGCTGCAACATCTTGTGGCTTTGCAGTGAATGCACCGAATAAAGTGCCAAATAGCGAACGGCCCATCGCATCTGCCATCAAGCGGGTCAAGATTGTTCCTGATGCGCCAACAAGTGTTCCGGCGATAATCAAGAGAGTTGAGTTAAGTACATAACCGCTTGCCGCAACTGTTAAACCAGTAAAAGCGTTAAGTAGCGAGATAACGATCGGCACATCTGCGCCGCCGACTGGCAGAACGAACAAGATACCGAATAGCAATGAAAGCGCGGCAAGTACTAATAGAGGCGTAGTTCCAAGGGCTGCAACAACCCAACCAGATACCCCAAGTACTGCAGCCAAAGTTGCGGCGATTACAAAGCGACCACCAGGGAATACAACTGGGCGAGTAGTCATCAACTCTTGTAACTTCATAAAAGTGATGATCGAACCGCTGAAAGATACACAGCCGACTACCACGGTAAATACTGTGAAGATAACTTCTGCAGTTGTTGCATCTGCTCCAAGATTCAAATATTCAACGATTGCAACAAGTGCTGCTGCGCCACCGCCCACACCATTAAATAGTGCAACGAGCTGTGGCATCTGAGTCATCTGAACTTTTCGTGCCGCAGGAACACCGATTGCTAAACCAACTGCGATGGCGCCCAAAATCCAACCAAGATTATGTAGCGGCAAAGAATGTGCAGGGGAGCCATCTTTTGGCTTAGTTACATAAAGAAAGACAACTAAAGTTGCAACAGTTGCACCAAAAGCGCCAATTAAATTTCCACGTCTTGCGGTTTTCGGATGCGATAAGCCTTTAAGAGCGAGGATGAAGCAGACGCCGGCAGCAAGTCCGATTAAGTCATAAAGTGTGCTGCTCATTTATCCGCCTCCTTTTTCTTACCTTTAAACATTTCGAGCATGCGATCGGTAACCACAAATCCACCGACCATATTTATAGTCGCGAGCACGATCGCAGCGAGCGATAGCCCAAGTTCTAGATTTGTATGGCTGTGATCGGCGACGATGATTGCGCCGACCAAGATCACGCCGTGGATCGCATTTGCACCGGACATCAGCGGTGTGTGCAGAGTAGATGAAACTTTGGATACAACTTCAAAACCCACAAAGACTGCGAGTACGAAGATCGAAACAATTGCCATTGGTTCCATTACTTGGCTCCTCCTGCACTTGGGTCGCGACGTTGGCCAGCATGCGTAACCGCCGCAGCGTTAATGATTTCATCTGCAAAATCAAGGTTTAGCGCGACTGGTGCGCCATCTTTCGCTGGAGTTGTCAGCAAGGTTAGTAAGTTCACAACGTTACGTGAATACAAACTGGATGCGTGAAATGGCAATTGGCTCGGCACGTCTTTGCCGCCCCAAATACGAACTCCACCGGTAGTGACAACAACTTCACCAGGTTTTGAACCTTCAACATTGCCACCAGTTTCAGCAGCAAGGTCAACAATTACTGTGCCAGGTTCCATTGAATCGATCATCGCTTGTGTCATCAAACGCGGTGCGGTGCGGCCCGGAACAGCGGCGGTTGTAATAACTACATGTGATTTTGCAATGTAAGGAGTTAAAAGCTCACGTTGCTTTGCCGCGCGCTCTTCGGTCATCTCGCGTGCATAACCACCTGCGCCTTCCAATGATTCAAGTTCAAGTTCAATAAATGTGGCACCCATTGATTTAACTTCATCTGCTGAAGATGGACGAACATCGTAAGCCGATACAACTGCCCCCAAACGTCGCGCTGTTGCAATTGCTTGCAACCCAGCAACGCCTGCGCCAAGTACCAAAACTTGAGCAGGTGTAACCGTGCCGGCTGCTGTCATAAGCAGTGGGAAGAAACGTGGTGACATTTCCGCGCCGACAAGTACAGCGCGATATCCAGCACAAAGTGCTTGCGAAGTTAGCGCATCCATAGATTGCGCGCGAGAAATACGTGGAACAAGTTCAAGTGAGAACGCTGTTGCTTGCGCTTTAACCGCTGATTCAATTGAATCAACTGCAGTAACAGTCGAAAGGAAAGAAATTGTTGCGGCACCTTTTTTCAAGGTAGCCATTTGTGCTGGCGTCAGCGGCTGAACTGAAAGCACGATATCTGCGCTGGCGATTACATCGCCTTTAACAACACTGGCACCTGCTGCAGCATAAGCAGCATCAGTACCTTGTGAGTTATCACCTGCGCCAGATTCGATCGCAACTTCATACCCAAGGCGGGTTAACTTATTGATGATGTCGGGAACAAGCGCAACGCGCTTTTCACCTTCTTTTCGCTCTAATGGGACGGCTACACGCATATGCGAACCTTACTTGCTGATCTAATTACCTGCGAGTTCACCGCGGGTTAAGTGATACAGCAGGGCCTGAATAGTTGTGCGGCGGTGAAAGGCCTCGCGCCAAATTACAGATTTCGGACCATCGATCACTGATGCGGCGACTTCTTCACCGCGATGCGCAGGCAAGCAGTGCATAAAGATCGAATCACTCGCCGTTAGCGACATTAAGGAATCGGTGATTGCAAAAGGTGCCAGCACTTTTATTTTTTCAGCGCGCTCTGATTCTGGATCTCCCATAGACATCCAAACATCTGTGTAAAGGGCGCTCGCACCTTTGGAAGCTGCCTCCGGATCGTTGGTTACTTCGATCGTTGCGCCAGTTTTCTTTGCGATTTCTTGCGCTTTGGCAACAACATCTGCGTTAGGCGCCCACTTACCAGATGGCGTTGCAGCAACAACATGCGCACCCATGATTGCACCCATAGTTAACCAAGCATGAGACATATTGTTGCCATCACCTAAGTAAACGAATTTGCGGCCCTTAATATCGTTTCCAAAAGTTTCGCGAATAGTTAGCCAATCTGCCAACAATTGTGTTGGATGGTCATCATCTGTTAAAGCGTTGATTACTGGGATTGATGCGTTTGCACCAAGTTCTTCGACATCTGCTTGGGCAAAGGTGCGAATTATTAAAGCATCGCAATAGCCACTGATGATCTTTGCAGTATCTGCAATCGTTTCTCCGCGACCGAGTTGTAACTCGTCACCTCTAATAAAAATAGGAGTTCCACCAAGATGAGCAACCGCAGTTTCTGATGAGAGTCTTGTGCGCGTTGAAGGCTTCGTCATATAAATAGCAACGCTTTTGTGGGCTAGCGCATCTTTAGAGCGCAGCGGATTCTTCGCAAACTCGGCTGCGGTATCGAGCAGCAAATCGACATCAGCGCGCGATAAATCAGCGGTGCGTAGCAAGTCCTTCATCTTCAAATTCTACCTGTAACCACTATCCTTTCGGACATGGGTATTTTCCGTAAAAACTCTCCTGATTTAGAAGGAGATACCGACCTACTTACCCGCCCTGAATTACAGGATGACGATGGCGGCCATGATCGCTTTGCTCATTATGTAAAGAAAGAGAAGGTCGTCGAATCAGCCGTAACTGGAAAAGCTGTGCGAGCTTTGTGTGGCAAGAAGTGGATCCCATCGCGCGATCCTGAAAAATATCCGGTCTGCCCAGTGTGCAAAGAAATCTATGACGGCCTCAAAAATAAATCGCCCAAGAAATAGAATTTCACTCACCACTTTTTTGGCGTTGCTCGCCATTTTATTGACTCTTTTTACTGCAAACCCAGCCATTAGCGCGAACCAACCGCGCAAAATTTTGACTGGTTGGATTCCATATTATTCAATGAAGACATCGCTTCCAGCAATCCTAAATAATGCAGATCTCATAAAAGAGGTAATGCCTTTTTGGTATACCTTGAAATTCAATGCCAAGACGAAAGCAGCAGTTGTTACCGATCTTTATGGACCGGCAAATCCAAGCGTTCCGATCGCCACACCGCTGGCAACAATACGGGCCGCTGGTTTTCAAATAATTCCAACGATTACAGATGGGATGGATAAGTTAGTACTTGCAAACTTATTAGCTAGCCCAACAAGTAGAACCGCGATTGCAAAAACCATCTCAGATTTCGTAGTTACAAATAACTATGACGGTATAGATCTAGATTTTGAAGGATTTGCATTTGTCGATGGAAATTCGACTTGGGCGAAGACAGCGCCGCTATGGGTGTCTTTCGTAAAAGAACTTTCAGCGTTGCTACATTCCAGCAATAAGCTGCTTTCAGTATCAACTCCCTACAACTTTAATCCGAAAGAGAAACAAAAGGGGTACACGGTTTATGCCTGGCCCCAAATTGCACCGCACATAGATCGTTTAAGAATTATGACTTATGACTATTCAGTGTCAAAGGTGGGGCCGATTGGCCCAATTTCATGGACTGAGAAAACCGTTGCATATGCTGCTTCGGTAATGCCGGCATCAAAAGTTTATGTAGGGCTTGCTGGTTACGGACGAGATTGGGTAACTAAGGTAGACGGCGTTTGTCCAGCGCCTTTTGCTAGCGCGATAAAAGTTGGCGCAAAGGCGGCCACTTTTGTGATGCGCGATGCGGCAACT
>WLQO01000004.1 GCA_009698295.1 Actinomycetota bacterium
CGCATCCCAGAAATTAAAGATGCTATTGGGTTATCAAATGGCGCATTTGGATTTGTATTGATTGGGAGTACTTTCGGTTCGATTGCTGGCGCACAGTTAGCAGGGCGATTTATACATACTTATGGATCGCAGCGAGTGATTTTTGTTGGCTCGGTAATCATGCCTGCCGGATTAGCAGGTATGGCGCTAGCGACAAATGCAGTGGCGCTCTTTCTAACCTTATTCACAATGGGTGTTGGTTATGCATTGCTTGATATGAGTTACAACTTTCAAGGCACGGTTGTCGAAAAGATTTTAGGCCGCAGATATATGTCCTCATTTCATGCGATGTGGAGCACTGGAGCATTTATAACTACCGTGATAGGTGGTGCAATCACGCGCCATGTCTCACCACAAGTCAATCTGCTTGTTATTGCCGCTGTTTGCTTAATCGCGTACCTAATTTCGGCAACGTTTTTATTGCCGCCCGAACTCGATGGCCACAAAGGCGATGCCGAACATGAAGCCAAGATTCCATTATTCGGCAAAAACGTTATGCCACTCTGGTTGTTAGGCGTTGGTTTATTGGCTAGTTTGGTTGGAGAAGGAGCAGCAAGTGATTGGGGCGCGATCTTGTTGCGCGATGAGATGGGTTATGAAAAAGGTGTTTATGCATCTGCCTTTGCATCCTTTGCACTTGCCATGATTGTTAGCCGTTTCTTAGGCGATCGTGCACTTGATTACTTTGGACCAGCTCGGTTGGTGAAGTTAGGTGGATATTTCGGCGGATCGATTTGGGGAATTGCTATGGCAATTGCTGTTCCGCTTTCTTCATCACACTCGTTAACCGCGCTGATTATCGTCAACATAGGTTTTGTTGCTGCTGGACTTGGCATCGGTCCAATGTTTCCGGCATTTATTTTGGCTGCGACTAAAGTTCCGGGTATCGCACCAGCGGTTGCGATATCACGCGTTGGAGTAATCGGAATCGCTGGATTCTTCTTCGGTCCAACTATTACTGGAGTAATTTCGCAGTACACCAGCCTTTCGATTGGCATGATGTATCCGGTTGCAATGTTGATTCTTTCGGGTTATCTATCGCGCGGAATTAAGAGCTCTAAAGCTTAAAGATAAGTCTTTATTAAGGTAAAAGCGGAAATTGCGATAAGCAAGAGCGCAAAGAGTTTGCGTGATGTTTCAGAGCTAGCGGTTTGCTTATGAGATGCCAGCAGAGCAACTGCTACTGCGCTGATGGCGATGATGATTGGAATTCTCCAGCTAACTTCGCTCCAGTGGGAGAAATGGCCAAGAAAAGCCGTTATTGAGTTCAGGCAGATAACGACCAAGGAAGTACCAGTAGCAATTCTTGGGGGAGTGCCAAAGGCGTGGATCAGCACTGGAACAACGATGAATCCACCACCGATTCCAAATAAACCAGTGAGCGCGCCAATACCAAGTGAGACTAAAACCAGAACCGGGATAGACATCCGCCGTTGCTCTTTTGGTAGAGATTTTTTAAGCATGGATAGCGCTGCAAAAAGTAAGACGATAGCAAAACCTGTTGTAATCAATTTATCGCTTAACTTATGAGCCAAAATCGATGTTGCTAAATTAGTAACTAAACCAAGTGACCAAATAACTAGCGCGTCGCGATAGAGAATCTCTTTGGCGCGGGCCTTAGGCAAGGCTCCGGCCATCGCGGCAAATAGGACAATGGCCAGTGCACCTGTAGTTGCGGGAATTGCGGTGAAATCAAAGATATAAAGCAAGATAGGAACCGAGAGCATTGCTCCACCTGCTCCAACAAAGCCAAGTACGGCGCCTATAAATCCGCCGGCGATTAGTGCAATTGCGATATCCACGTCTTAATACTGCCACTCAAAATAGAAATGGCCCCCATTTCTGGGAGCCATTTCTATTAGGGGTTTATTTACTTATTAAAGAAAGAGATATTTCCGAGGTGTGGCCCGAAAGCATCTGCTGAAACTGCACCGCTGTAGATAAGTGCGAAGATGATTAGTGAAGCGCCGGCAAGAGCGAGATCCTTATTGAAAGCGATCATCTCGTTCTGCTTGGCAGTCGCATCAGCTTCAGTCCAGTAGTTGTGGAAGATAACTGCAGCAAGTACCAAAGTGATAGCGAGCAACAGGGCGCCGAGATCTACCCAGAAGCCAAGTGCTACGTAGACTCCACCAAGAAGGAAGAAGAGACCGCTAGCGATTACGCCGAGTTTTGCAGCAGGAAGCTTCTTGTACTTGGCATATCCCGTCATCATTTCGAGCTTTGCGAAGTGAGCGATTCCTGAAGTGATGAAGATAAAGGCGAAAAGGATTCGGCCGATTACGAGTACTGCGTTCATGGATCTCCTTGTTGGTAACTGGTTAGCAATTGTTCTGACTCGGGTAATTGTAGGGGAGATAGTTGAACTTTCAACTATCTTGAGCGTGGCGACACACCTACCTTGCCAATGTCAGATCCTTGGGCTACTTTTCGAACACTTGTTCGAATATCCACAGGAAAGCCCGAGGCGCGTAAAAATGTCAGTCCCAGAGATCAACCCAGCTCACGATGTGATCGCAGATGGGTCGGCTACTCCTATCGAATTTACCTTCCGCGGCAAACGCTTTCGCATCCACGCTGTTCTCTCGCGCTGGTGTGAAGCAGGTGGCTGGTGGAACCGGGTCAGCGATGGCATCTATCGCCCCGATGATGGTGCGCGCGCTTTATGGACCGTTGAAGCGGCGCCTATCGGTGCGTTAAATACCTTTCAACTCGAACGCGATGAGATCACAGGTTCCTGGATCGTCAAACAGGTCTGATCCAGGTTTGAGTCAAAGATGAGTTTCATTCATTTACGTACATCAAGTGCCTTCTCACTTAAATATGGCACCACCCAACCACGTGATCTAGTCGAACGCGCTGCGCAATTTGAATCACCTGCGCTCGCACTCACCGATCGTGATGGTTTATCAGGTGCAATTCGTTTTGCTAGCGCTTGTCTGGAATTTGGAATCGCGCCAATTATTGGCGTTAATCTCGCTATCGATTTACTGGCAGATCCAAATATTAAAAGCGCACCCGTTAAAGATTTACCGCGCGTGACGATCTTGGCGCACGGCGATGGGGGATGGCGCGCGCTGGTGCGTTTATTAAGCGGACTTAATATGAACGCTGCCGAGCGCACACCAGTTTTGACTTTAGATTTCCTGCAACGCTTTAGCCAATATTCAACGCAACTGCATTTACTGCATGGCCCCGAATCACCAGTTAGCCAAGCTCTTACCTTGCACCGCAGTGATATCGCACTTGAGATATTTAATAAGACCCGCGCGCTCTTTGGAGATCACGCTATAGATTGCGTATCTCATTTAGTTGCGGGCAACGGCCCCTTTTCAACTGGCCATGCTGCCCGTTCACTTATCTTTGCGCGCGATCACGATATCGATGCGGTGATCACCAATGCGGTGCGCATGCGCGATGCCGCAGATGGGCCAGTCGCCGATATTTTAGATTGCGCCCGTCAATTAGTTCCGCTGCACCAACGCCACCTGGAACGTCGCAACGCAGAAGGTTATTTAAAATCGAGCGATCAGATGGTTTCACTTGCCGCTGAAATCGCGCGCGCCGCTGGTGAGCGCACACCTCGTGAACTTTTAAATACAACTCGGCAATGGGCCGAACGCGCACTTCTTTCGCCACAACGCGATCTTGGTTTAGGCGGGATTCACTTACCGGAGGCCCACATAGTCGGCGCAGATTCAGCAAGTGCGATGCGCACTTTGTTGCGCACGCGCTGCGAATCCGGAATCAATTGGCGCTACAACGATTCCGCCACAATCAATAAAGCGCGTGCGCGTTTAGATGACGAGCTCGCCACCGTTGCAACACTTGGATACGAGCCATATTTCTTAACCGTTGCTGATATCACCGACATGGCGCGGGATAAAAATATTCGCGTCGCGGCTCGCGGCAGCGGTGCTGGTTCGCTGATCTGTCACTTACTCGGTATTTCAGGAGTTGATCCGATGCAACATGGTTTATTGATGGAGCGTTTCTGTTCACCACTGCGCCGGGCGTTGCCAGATATCGATATAGATGTGGAATCTGCGCGTCGCTTAGAAATTTATGACATGGTATTTAAGAGATATGGCGACACCGATTGGCGATCCCCACAAGCGCTTTCACGATGTGCAACTGTTTCGATGGTCGACACTTACCGCGCGCGAAATGCAATCCGCGATGTCGGTGCAGCACTTGGCCTGCCCGCGATGGAGATAGACCTAATCGCTAAATCTCTGCCACATGTGCGCGCCCGTAATATTGAGGCGACTCTTAAATCACTTCCTGAACTTCGCTCACTTAACTTATCGGCGCCACTTACCGTGATGGCGATTTCATTAGCACAACGCCTAGATGGCTTGCCGCGCCATCTGGCAATGCATCCGTGCGCAGTTGTCTTATCTGATGCTGGTTTGCTAGATCGTGCGCCAGTTCAATTTAACGCTAGCGGTTATCCAATGGTGGAATTTGATAAAGATGGCGTAGAAGAAATTGGGTTATTAAAGCTAGATATCTTGGGTGTGCGGATGCAATCGACGATTGCCCATGCGGTACACGAGATAAAACGCGTTGCCGATATTGATTTAGATATTGATGCAGTGCCACTTGATGACGCCGCAACTTATGAATTGATTCAATCAACGCGGACCTTAGGTATCTTCCAAGTTGAAAGCCCCGGACAACGTGAGCTAGTCGGCAAGTTAGCTCCCAAAACTTTTAGCGATTTAATTATCGATATCTCACTCTTTCGCCCCGGGCCAGTTAAAAGCGACATGATCCGACCATTTCTCAACGCCCGCCATGGCTGGACCAGCGCACAGATAATCCACCCTGATCTTTATCCGATCTTGGCACAGACCGAGGGCGTGGTTGTATTTCACGAACAAGTTATCTCGATTATCGCAACGATGACGGGTATCTCACTCGCCGCCGCGGATGAGAAAAGACGGGCTTTAGGCAGCAAGGAAGGCCAACAAGAAGTCTGCGATTGGTTCTTTCCTGCCGCAACCGCCCGCGGTTATGAGTTGACCATCATTACCGAAATCTGGGATGTCCTTCGCGCCTTTGCCTCCTTTGGTTTCTGTAAAGCACATGCGGCAGCTTTCGCACTTCCGACATATCAATCTGCTTATTTAAAGAGGCATTACCCAGCTGCATTTATTGCAGGTGTTTTAACGCACGATCCTGGTATGTACCCAAAGCGTTTGATGATTGATGAAGCGCGTCAACTAGGAGTTGGTTTAGCGCCGCTAGATATTAATTATTCGGGGGAGCAGTACACAGTAGAAAAGAATCAGATTGGCGGCGAGAGCGTGCGGATAGCACTAACTTCAGTCTCAGGAATTAGTGATAAGGAAGTCACTTCGATAATCGCGGGTCGCCCTTATATCGACCTCGCTGATTTCTATCGCAGATCAGGTGCATCACAACCAGTTATTGAAACCTTAATCATGACCGGAGCATTTGATCAGGTGCATTCGTTAAGTGATGGAGCTATTAATCATCGCGATTTATTGCTGCATTTATCTGATCTAACTCGCTCACCAGTTGCCAAGATTGGTGGATCGCAAATGGTCTTTGGATTTGCACCACCTGATGTTGCCGCAAGCGGCTTACCTGCAATGGGGCCTGCTGAAAAGGTGCGCAATGAGGTAGAACGTTTAGGGATGGATATCACTCACCATATGCTCGAGTTCTATGCCCCATTTTTAAATGCGATCGGCGCAGTTAAATCATCGGATCTACTGTCACTGCGATCTCAAAGCGAAGTTTTAGTTGCAGGAATTAAAGTTGCGATGCAGACCCCACCAGTGCGTTCTGGCCGACGCGTTATCTTCTTAACTCTCGATGATGGTTATGGCTGCACCGATTCCACATTTTTTAGTGGCGCCCAAGAGGGTTTTGCTTCCACTCTCTACAGTTCATCCATATTGTTAGTCCGTGGCAAAACTCGCAGAACCGGTGATCGCGGTATCTCTATCAACGCCAGCGGGGCTTGGGATCTGCGCACCGCATATGAAAAATGGTCAAGGCAATTAATACAGCAAGCGATTCAGAGATGATGCAGGCCACGATTTTGCATGTGGACATGGATGCTTTCTATGCATCAGTTGCTGAACTAGATCACCCAGAACTTCGCGGCAAAGCAGTTGTAGTCGGTGCTGGCGCACGCGGTGTTGTCTTATCTGCAAATTATGCCGCCCGTAAATTTGGAATACGCGCCGCCATGCCTGTGGGTCGCGCACAACGTATGGCGCCGCAAGCAATTTTTATTGCACCCGATCATCACCGATATTCCGAAATATCCGAACGCGTCATGCAGATCTTTGCCGCATACACACCGCTAGTTGAACCGATCTCACTTGATGAAGCGTTTCTCGATGTTACAGGTGCGCGTAAATTACTCGGCACAGGCCGTGAGATCGCAACTGCAATTCGCGCCCGCGTTGAGAAAGAGGAAGGCATCACTTGCTCGGTTGGTATTGCGCCATCAAAATTTATCGCCAAGTTAGCATCACAGCATTGCAAACCAAATGGGATGCTTGAGATAACCGCCGATCGGATACTTACCTTTCTGCATCCACTTCCGGTTGGCGCGATATGGGGAGTTGGCCCAAAGACTGCCGAGCAGTTGGAAAGACTTGGACTTCACACGGTGGCAGATATAGCAAACACACCGCGCGCTACTTTAATTCGCGCACTGGGCGATGCAGCCGGTGCATCTTTATACGAACTTGCTTGGGGTCGTGATTACCGTGATGTAACGCCGGAAGAACCAGATAAAAGTATTTCCTCTGCTGAAACATTTCCCAATGATCTAGATAACCCAACTGAGATTTTGCAAGAGTTTCTACGTATGACGGAAAGATCGACGGGGCGATTGCGCGAGAAAGGTTTATTTGCCAAGACAATTTCAATCAAGGTGCGCTTTGCAGATTTCTCAACGATCAACCGATCGAAGACTTTGCCACTACCAATTGATAGCACCCACGAGGTTTATGAAGTTGTTAAGTCGCTCTATCTCGCTCTCAATATCGAACGGGCGCGGTTGAGATTAGTCGGTGTCTCCCTTGAGAATTTGCAGGAAGATTCACCCGAACAACTTGTCCTTGGAGCTCGCGAAAAGGGTTGGCGCGATGCTGAAAGCGCGATTGATCAGGCATCGGTGCGCTTTGGCCGCGGCAGCGTGCGTCCGGGGCGCTTGATAAAGCCAGGGGATCAGCCAGAACACCACGGCGATTGAGGATCAACTAGCCCTGATCGCAAAGATGTTCTATTGTGGGGATATGGCACTATCTGATCGCGAACAACGCCTACTTGCCGAGATGGAAGAGGCGTTATCTGCCGATGATCCACGCCTGGTCTCGACTCTAAATGGCACGACTTCACGACTTAGCGCTTCAATTGGTATCGCAATCGCGGCCTTGCTCGGCGGCTTTGCCATCCTCTTCGCCGGCCTAATCGCCCAGCTCACTCTCGTAGGTGTCGCAGGCTTCCTAGTCGCCCTAGTCGGCGTGATCCTGCTAATTAATGGCTTAACTTCTCGTACCAAGCTCGGCCAGGGGCGATCTCCTAAGCGCGCTCGCCGTTCATTTACCCAAGGATTTACCAAGGGAATGGAAGATCGCTGGGATCAACGCAATAACGGTTAAAGCTCGCTAATCCAATTGCCCTCGCCACTGGCGGGGGCTTTTTTCATGCAGAAAAGTTGGGCGATTTGGCGGGGGAGAGCCGGGGTGCAAACGGGAGATTAGTGGCGAAAGGTGGTTGAAAAAGGAGGAAAGTGGAGTAAAGTGGGGGATTAAGCGGGATTTCCCGCGCTGGAACCTGGGGAAGGGGGCCAGAAAAAATGTTTCTCGGCACCCACGAGCCACGCCTTGATGAAAAGGGCCGCTTGATCCTTCCTGCGAAATTTCGCGAAGAGCTCTCTGCTGGTTTGGTAATAACTAAAGGACAAGAGCGTTGTTTATACGTGTTTCCATCTGCTGAATTTGCAACGATCACCGAAACTCTGCGCCAAGCACCGGTTACATCAAAGAATGCGCGCGATTACATGCGTGTGATGTTTGCGGGCGCACACGATGAAATTCCTGATCGTCAAGGTCGCGTAACTATTCCTGCTGGGCTTCGAACTTATGCCGGACTTGAAAAAGATTGCGTAGTAATCGGCGCAAATACTCGCGTTGAAATTTGGGATAACTCTGCATGGAATTCATATCTATCAGATCGCGAAAAAGGATTTTCCGAAGTTTCAGAGGAGATCTTTCCCGGCCTCTTTTAGTAAATAAAAAAACTAAATATGCAAGTTCAAAATTTAATAGCGCTCTCATTTGTGGCCACCGCCGACCTAAAGCCGGCAGTGACACCCCTTCCCCGGTGTCACTTTCGTTAGATCCGTCGGCCGGCGGTGACCAGAGATGAGAGATGAAATAAATGTACGACTAAGAAAAGGGGGAGTAGATGAACGATGCAAGCACACAACATATATCGGTAATGCTAGATCGCTGCATTGAACTACTTTCCCCAACTGTTCTGTTAAATGAAAACCCAGTGATCATAGATTGCACTCTTGGTCTTGGTGGACATACTGAAGCCTTGCTTGAGAAATTTCCAACACTTACCGTAATCGGAATTGATCGTGATCAGATAGCACTTGAACGAGCTGGTTTTAGATTGGCTCGCTTCGGCGATCGCTTTAAGAGCGCTCATGCAGTCTTTGATCAGATCAGCGATGTTGCTGCTTCATTTGGTTTAAAAGAGGTAAATGGCGTCTTATTTGATCTTGGTGTTTCATCAATCCAATTAGATGAAGTAGAACGTGGATTTTCATATTCTCAAGATGCTCCACTTGATATGCGCATGGATCGAAGCCGTGGGATCACCGCCTCAGAAATAGTAAATACTTATGCACCTGGTGCGCTAGTTAAGATTTTGCGCACATTTGGCGAAGAAAAATTTGCAACACGTATCGTTGAAAATATCGTAAAAGCCCGCGCGAAAGCGCCCTTGAATTCGACTCAAGAGTTGGCTGCTTTAGTAAAAGAGAGCATTCCAGCTGCAACTCGTCGCACCGGTGGCAATCCTGCAAAGCGCACATTCCAAGCGCTGCGAATTGAAGCAAATGATGAACTCGGAGCAATTTCCCGTGCTCTGCCGATTGCACTCGATCTTTTAACAATCGGAGGACGCGTCGTCGTTCTCTCTTTCCAGTCACTCGAAGACAGAATTGTTAAAGAGATATTTGTTGATCGATCAACATCAAAGAGTCCGCGCAATTTGCCGGTTGACCTTCCAGAATTTGCCGCAAAATTTGCCCTTGTCTCAAAATCTGGCGAAACCCCTTCAGATCAAGAGTTAGCAAATAATCCACGTTCGGCTTCAGTACGTCTGCGTGCAATTGAAAAGGTGGCGGCATAAATGGCGCTCCTAAATTCAACTGCGATAAAGGCACCTCGCCAGAAAATAACTGAGAAATCAGTCGAAGTATTTCTTAAATTAGTACCAAGTGTTTCTGAAAGCGCTCAAGCAACTCATAGATTCTTTGCAACCTTCCTGTCAGTTGTTGCCTGTTTTGGTCTTCTGATTCTCCTTGCGGTAAATATCCTCTTGGCACAAGATGCTTTTACGATCTCTGCGCTAAAGGCAGAAGCGAAAGTTGTCGCAGATCAACGTGAAGCGATAAATCGCCAGATCGAAGCGGCGTCATCTCCTGAAGCGCTTGCGGCTAAAGCGAAATCGCTGGGCATGCGTCCATCTACTTCACCAGTGTTTCTTAATTTGGATGCACCAGAACAAGCGTTAGCAAATGGAGAGGCCAAGCGTGGGTAATTTAAATTTGGCTGCCTCGCGTATCCGCGCATTAATTGTCTTTATATTAATCTTCTTCTTATTATTTGCCGCTCGATTAATTCAAATCCAAGCAATTCAAGCAAGCGACTATCGCAGCAAAGCTGCAAACGAGATGGAATCAACTCGAGCAATTCCAGCTGCACGTGGAGAAATTACCGATATCAATGGAGTCGCCTTTGCACGTAGCGTCTCAGCGATAAATATCGTCGTAGATCAAACCTTAATCACAGATGCTGCACGCACCGCCAAATTTGCAGCGCCTTATCTCGGTATGACTGTCGCCCAAGTACAGAGCGCTGTTTCTGGGAGTAAGCGATACTCGATGGTCGCAAAGAGCGCTAAGCCAGCAATCTGGCGCGATTTAAGTAGCGCCATAGACTCATTTAACGCATCTTTAAGTAAAGAGAATTTCGATAAGCGCATTGTCGGTTTCTTCGCTGAGCGAAACTACATCCGCGAATATCCATCTGGTTCACTAGTTTCATCGCTGGTTGGATTTGTACGCCAAGATGGCATCGGTGCTACCGGTATTGAATCAAGCATGAACTCCACCATAACCGGCACCGATGGTAGATATTCATATGCGCGTGGGTTAGGCGCTGAAATTCCTGGATCACAGAACGAAATTATCGCTGCTAAAAAAGGTACCTCGATACGTCTAACCATTGACCGTGATGTGCAATGGGTTGCAGCTAAGGCGATTCAAGAAGCGGTTAGTAAATCACACGCAATTAGCGGCACAGTAATTGTCATGGATCCGAAGACAGGACATATCTTGGCTCACGCAACTGCGCCAACTTTTGATCCAAATAATACAAAGAGCGTTTCTTCTGCGTTGATGCGCAATCCTTCAGTCCAAGATGCTTATGAACCAGGATCGACTGGAAAGATCATGACATTAGCAGCCGCTTTGGAAGAGAAGAAGATCACTCCCGAGACTATTTTTACGGTAAAAGATAAGATAAAACGCGGTGGATCTACATTCCATGATCACGACACGCATCCAGTTCAGCACCTTACGACATCTGGAATTTTAGCTATCTCATCAAATACCGGAACCATTCAAATTGGTGAGAAATTATCGAATAATACTTTGCATGATTATTTAGCGAAATTCGGAATTGGAATTTCAACTGGCTCTGGACTACCGGGCGAATCAGCTGGAAAATTACGTCCAGTTAATGATTGGTCAGGTACTACCGCTCCAACAGTTGCATTTGGACAGGGTTACTCGTTAACTGCGATGCAAGCCACAAGCGTCTTTGCAACGATCGCAAATAACGGCGTTCGAGTTTCACCGACAGTTATTGCCGGAACAACAGATGCATCTGGCAAATTCACTGCCTCGGCACCGCGAGTAAATGAACGTGTGGTCAGCGCTGAAACGGCGAAACAAGTGCGCATCATGATGGAATCAGTAGTTTCATCGCAGGGTACGGCGCCAAGTGCGGCAATACCTGGTTATCGAGTTGCTGGTAAAACAGGTACAGCAATGCGTTATAACTCAGATTGCGCTTGCTACAGCGGGTACACCGCATCATTTATTGGATTTGCACCAGCGGATGCGCCGAGATATGTAATCAGCGTAACTATCCAAGGACCTAAAGGTATCCACTTCGGTGGTCTGCTCGGTGGCCCAGTATTTAAAAAGGTAATGACCTTTGTGCTGCAATCTGAACATGTGGCTCCAACTGGTACTGAAGTTATCCCTGTAGCTTTAAATCAAAGCGAATTAATTAGTATGCAAAGCCAAGCTTCGAGCGTTAAAGTTACACAAGCTAGTGCAAAGAAGCGATGATGCGACCATTTAACTCTCCGACCGTAACGCTCGCCAAAATCGCACAATCCTGCAGCGCAGAGAGCACAACGAACACAAGTGATTTAGCCGCAATCGCAATAACCGGAATAACTCATAACGATAGCGATGTAATTCCCGGAGATTTATTCGTTGCAATTCCAGGTGCAAAGCATCACGGCGCTGAATTTGCTGCAAATGCGCAAAAGCGCGGTGCGGTTGCAGTCTTGACGGATGCATCTGGTGCCGAGTTAGTTACAAAGTTAATAAGTAACCTGCCAATTTTAACCGTTGCAGATCCCCGTCAAATTGCGGGACAAGTCGCCGCTTTTATATTTAACGAGCCAATGCGCGATATCAATAGCATCGCAATAACTGGCACTAATGGGAAAACGACAGTCACCACTCTGCTGCACCAGATATTTGAAGGCGCTCACCGTGATTGCGGATTGATTGGCACAGTCGAAACAAGAATTGGTAAGGAAATAGTCGCTAGCAAACGCACAACGCCTGAAGCAACGGATTTACAGGCACTTGCTGCAGTGATGAGAGAACGTCACATGCGCCATTTGGTGATTGAAGCTTCTAGCCACGCACTTGCGATGCACCGCTTAGCAGGTGCTCATTTTGCCATCGCAGGATTTACAAATTTGTCACAGGATCACTTGGATTTTCATGGTGATATGGAGAGCTACTTCGCTGCCAAATCACGACTCTTCACCTATGAGCTGGCGGATTTAGCTTGCATCAATATCGATGATCCATATGGAGTAAGACTTGCATCGTCTACCGAGCTTCCCGTCATCACTATCTCGCGCTCAAACCCGCAAGCGATCTGGCACTTTATAGAAATTGATACAAACGCTAAACGAGTGCATCTCAAGGTTCGTGGCTCCGGTGGAATATTGATTGAAACCACGACAACGCTTCGAGGCGGATACAACTTCGACAATTTACTTATGGCGATAGCAATCGCTGTTGAATCCGGAGTAGATCCAATTGATATTGCAGCGATAGTTCCCAAGATATCTGGTGCAGCAGGACGCTTGGAAGAAGTTTCTGTAGGTCAGAATTTTTCCGCCATTGTTGATTATGCGCACACCCCAGATGCAGTTGCAAATGTTCTTAAATCAATTCGAGAATTTACTTCCGGAAAGGTGATCGCGGTTCTAGGTTGTGGGGGAGATCGAGACTCAAGTAAGCGTCCTTTAATGGGCCAAGCGTTACTTGGCAATTCAGATATTTCAATCTTCACAAGCGATAATCCACGATCAGAAGAACCGGCGGTAATTTTAAAGGCGATGGTCGGTGATCTTAAAGTTTCTGAACCATCACAAGTCATAATTGATCGGGCTGCGGCAATTGCATATGCAGTATCACTAGCTGGTGGCGGTGACACCGTGGCAATACTCGGAAAAGGGCATGAACTTGGGCAAGAGATAAGTGGGCAGATATTAGATTTTGATGACCGACTAGTTCTTGCAAAAGCGCTGGAGGCAAAGCAATGATCGCGCTCAAAGCGTCTGCTATCGCCCAAATTGTTGGTGGAGAACTTAAAGGCGCAGATGTAATAGTTACTTCAGCCCCTGTATTCGATTCTAATCAGGCTACACCCGGCTCACTTTTCCTGGCGTTAAAAGGGGAGAAGAGCGATGGCCACGAATTTATCAAGGATGCCTTTGCGCGCGGCGCTGTTTTAGCTCTGGTCACAAATGCATCGGAAGAAAATTGCATTGTTGTGAAGGATGTAATTGTCGCACTTAATAAATTGGCATCACATCTGCGCGGCCAACTTAAAGAATTAAAAGTAATAGCCCTTACCGGATCACAAGGTAAAACCACTACGAAAGATTTACTACAGCACATTCTGGAGTCTGTCGGAAAAACTGTCGCACCGGTTGGAAATTTTAATAATGAACTCGGGACACCGATAACCCTTTTGCAATGTGACGAGACGACAAAATTCTGCATTCTGGAAATGGGAGCACGCCACGTTGGAGATATTGCCCAGCTCTGTGAGATGGCAAGACCAAATATCGGTATGGTTTTACGAGTCGGTAGTGCACATATCGGAGAATTTGGATCTGCTGAGGCTGTTGCGAAAACGAAATCAGAGATGATCTCTTCACTTGCTCCAGAGGCGATTGCAATTCTTGGCGATTACGACAGCTACACCCCGAAGATGAAGTCTTTACATACGGGAAGAGTCATTACTTTTGGTGAGACGACTTCATCAGAAGTACGCGCAACTGATATTGAAATTCGCGAAGGCCGCCCTCACTTTGATCTAGTAACACCTGCTGGCCGAGCAGCGGTCGGGCTACGTATCGTCGGTATTCATCAAGTTGCTAATGCATTAGCGGCAGCTGCTGCAGCAACTGCAGTCGGTGCATCTATTGATCAGATCGCTGGTGCGCTTTCGACCGCAGAAGTACACAGCAAGTGGCGTATGGAGATCCAAGAGATCGGAAATTTGGTTCTTATCAACGATTCTTATAACTCAAGTCCGGAATCGGCCGAAGCGGCACTTCGTACCTTGGCCCTCTTCGCGCAAGAACGTGGCGGCCAGTCGTGGGCTTTTCTCGGAAAGATGCATGAACTCGGCGCGTCATCGGAGGCTAGCCACGCAGATATTGGCACCCTTGCTTCAGAGTTAGGGATAGATCATCTGGTCTGCATCGCATCTGCGGAGTACGCCTCTAAGTTAGCTGCCAATAGCGCGACAGCGATCCATCTCTTTGAAAAGAAGGAAGATGCATTGCATTTAGTGGAAGAAATGAAGTCAGGAGATGTAGTAATCATAAAAGCATCTCGCGCTGAACACTTTGAAGATTTGGCTCATGGAATTGAAGAGAAGATCAGAGCGCTAATTGGCGTAGAAACCGAAGAAGGGGGGCGCTGAAGAAAATGAAAGGAATTCTTATTGCGGGCGCGATCGCCCTTTTCATTTCTTTATTTGGTACCCCAATTTTAATTAGAATCTTAGCTAAACGAGGTTACGGCCAGATCATTCGCGATGATGGTCCAACTTCACACCACACCAAACGTGGCACGCCAACTATGGGCGGAGTAATTATCATCTTTGCCGCAGCGGTTGGGTATTTGTTGGCACATGCGGTTACTCGCAATTCCATAAGCGCATCAGCTCTGTTAGTAATCGGACTCATGGTGTCGCTTGGCTTTGTTGGGTTCCTGGATGACTGGCTGAAAGTCTCGCGCCAAAAATCTTTGGGACTTAGCGCCAAGCAGAAAATATTTGGTCAAGTGCTTTTTGCTGCGCTATTTGGTTATCTTGGAATTCACTTTCCAGATGGAGAAGGACTTTCCCCAATTTCGCAGAATCTTTCAACGGTGCGCGATACATCAATTGTGCTCGGAAGTATCCTTGTAATTGTCTGGGTGGTACTCATGGTCACCGCCACAAGTAATGGCGTAAATCTCACAGATGGCCTAGATGGATTAGCAACAGGCGCCGCTGTCATGACATTTATTTCTTTCATATTAATTGGCGTTTGGGAGTTTGGTCAGCGCTGTTCTGTTGCACCAAGTAGCAACTGTTACATGGTCCGAGATCCGCTCGATTTAGCTGTCTTATCTGCCGCTCTTGCAGGTGCATGTGCCGGCTTCCTTTGGTGGAATGCATCACCAGCGAAGATATTTATGGGAGATACTGGTTCGCTCGCACTAGGTGGAGCACTTGCCGGTATTGCGACTTCATTGCGCATCGAACTTCTCTTGATTCCATTGGGTGGTTTATTTGTAATCATCAGCGCCTCAGTGATTTTGCAGGTCCTTTACTTCAAAGCAACTGGCGGCAAACGCATCTTTAAGATGGCGCCGTTACAACACCACTTTGAACTTAAAGGCTGGGGCGAAGTAACTATTGTGCTGCGCTTCTGGATCATCGCCGGACTTTGCGTAGCCGCTGGCTTAGGGCTCTTTTATGCTCAATGGGTTACTCAGTAGGCCTGGTGCGCTATGGCCAATAGATTTTCTGAGAAGCGAGTTCTGATACTGGGAGCAGGGGTCACCGGTTTAGCGGTGGCGCGCTCACTTGCAAAACGTGGCGCACAAATTTCACTTGCTGATGATCTAGTTTCGGATGTATCAGATTTCAAAGTTGCTCCTTGTAGTTCATATAACGCCGCAAATTTTGATCTGCTCTTAGTCTCACCCGGATGGAAGCCCGAACATCCTTTAATTATTGAAGCGCAAAATTCTGGTGTGGAATTATTAAATGAGGTTGATCTGGCATGGCAACTTCGTGCCGAGTTGGTTCCAAGCCAACGTTGGATTGCGCTCACCGGTACCAATGGAAAAACAACTACAGTTGAGATGGTCGCGGCGATGTTACGTGAAGGCGGAATTTCGGCAGTTGCCTGCGGAAATGTCGGCACCACGGTCATTGAAAGCGTAGAAAGTCCTGAAAAATATGACGTACTTGTACTAGAGCTTTCATCTTTCCAATTACATTGGATGCGCGAGGCCACATTTGTTGCAGCAGCAATATTGAATATCGCACAGGATCACGTTGATTGGCATGGTGGCTTTAATCAGTATGCCGAAGCGAAAATGGCAATTTTGGATCGTGCTAGTACTGGTATTTTTAATGGCGATGATTCTGAAGTCGTAGCCAGATCTGCTAATTGGCAAGGGCGAAAAGTATTTTTCTCACTTGATACACCTGGACCAGGAGAGATAGGAGTTGTCGAAGAGCTACTCGTTGATCGGGCATTTGTCAGCGATCCACAAGAAGCAGCGATGATTGCAGAAGTTATAGATGTAGTTCCTACCGTTCCCCATAACGTTGCCAACGCTCTAGCCGCGGCTGGATTAGCGCGCGCAATTGGCATCTCGCATGAATCGATCCGCCAGGCTCTGCAGAATTTCAAACTCGGTCGCCATCGGATAGAGAAGGTCTTAACCAAAGATGGCATCGATTGGATCGATGACTCCAAAGCAACCAATCCGCATGCTGCTGCGGCATCTTTAATGTCGACCATGTCAGCGATCTGGATTGCTGGTGGTTTGGCAAAGGGCGCTGAAATGGCTGAGTTAATTACCAGATGCAAATCTCGAATTAAAGTCGCGATACTAATCGGCGCCGATCGTGAATTAATCGCTGCGCAATTGCGGATGCAGGCACCGAGCGTTGAAATTGTTTATATAGACGCACCTGTGTCATATAAAAAAGGTGGCTCAGATAATTCTTTGATGGAAGCGGCAGTAAACGCAGCGAAAGAGCGCGCCGTAAAAGGCGACACAGTCCTGCTCGCGCCATCGTGTGCATCAATGGATCAATTCCTTTCATATGCCGACCGCGGCAATAGATTTGCCGAAGCAGTCTTAAAGGAGAATGCATGAGTACGACTAGCCAAAAGTTTCTAGCCAAACCAGTTAATAACTTCTATATTTTGGCCATCAGCGCTCTGGCATTGTCGCTAATCGGACTGGTAATGGTTTTTTCGGCCTCTTCCATTCATGCAATTGATACCAAAGGTAACGCCGTTGCTATTGTCTTGCGTCAATTAGCCTTCTTTGTAATTTCCATTCCGGTTGCTATTTACCTCTCGCAACGATCTTTAAATCAATGGCGATTGCTCGCCCGATTTGGCTTACTAATTTCTGCAATTATCTTGATGGTTCTGCAAATTCCCGGCGTAGGCAAGACCGTAAATGGAAATACCAACTGGATTGCTCTTCCCTTTGTGGATATTCAACCTAGCGAATTGGCAAAATTCCTATTGATTCTTTGGGCAAGTTTTATGTTGGCCAATAAAGAGCGAAACGGGAAAACGCGTATCAATGTCTTTCTGCTAATTGGCCCTGGTTTTGGCTTCATCATGTTGCTCGTAATGCTCGGTCACGATCTAGGTACAACATGTGTGATCGCTGCGATTCTTGGCGGCTTACTCTTTGTCTCAGGAATTGAATTGCGAATACTTGGTTCATTAGTTGCAGTTGGCGCAGTTGCGCTTGCGGGTCTTATTGCAACTGCTGGTTATCGAGCCGCGCGCTTCTTGGTTGTCCTTGATCCCTTTGCAGTTGAAGATTACAAGAATGCGGGCTGGCAACCAGCACATAGTTTGTTGGGATTGGCTAGCGGTGGAATCTTCGGAGTTGGTCTCGGTGGCAGTCGGCAAAAGTGGGGCAATCTTGCAGAAGCGCATACAGATTTTATCTTTGCAGTAATTGGTGAAGAGCTAGGACTACTGGGAACCCTCGCTGTGCTGGCCTTGCTCGCTGCTTTAATTTTCTCTATCTTTAAAATTTCACTTCGGTGCGCAGACCCTATGTCGCGTTATGTTGGTGCCGGTATTGGAAGCTGGATTGCAGTGCAAACAATTCTTAATGTTGGTTCTGCCACCAGCGTGCTACCAGTTGTCGGTGTGACTCTTCCCTTTGTTTCATATGGGGGTTCGGCCCTGATTTCGCTCTATATCGGCCTGGGATATGTATTTGGTAGCGCACTTCGAGATCCGGAAGTGAAAGGCGAATTACAAAGAGCGATTGAACGGCGTAGATTACGCACATCATGAAAATTATTTTTGCGGGTGGAGGAACTGCAGGACATATAGAACCTGCGCTTTCGATCGCTCGCCTTTGGCAAGGGCTGCACCCGAAAGATTCTTTGGAGTTTTTAGGAACGGCAAAAGGCTTAGAAAACCAATTAGTCCCAGCAGCTGGCTTTAAATTGCATCAAATACCAAAAGTTTCCGTGCCTCGAAAGTTAACTCCTTCACTCATTGCTCTGCCATTTACTCTTTTGCGGGCATTTAGCGCATCCCGCAAAATTCTGAAAGATGCAGATCTATTAATTGGCTTCGGCGGATATGTTTCTGCTCCTGCCTATCTCGCTGCCAAGTCGCTACGAACACCATTTGTTGTTCATGAAGCAAATGCCAAGCCCGGCTTTGCTAATCGCTTGGGCGCACGTATGACGCCGTATTCAGCGGTTGCACAAGCGATCGAAAAGGGTTCGCTAAGCAAAGCCCTCATTACAGGGATCCCACTGCGTCCTGATGTTGCTAAAGCTTATAGCGATGCCAGTTCTGATTGGGATAGAGCCCGCGCCGCAGCAAAATCTGCACTTGGTTTCTCCCCAACGGCGACGTTAACTCTCGCCTTCTTTGGATCACAGGGTTCGGTCGCCCTCAACGCCGTAATTGAAAATTCCTTACCAACCCTGCTCTCCAATGGCAGCCAGCTTCTACACGCGGTCGGCAAATTAAATGCACTGCCCAAAGATCAAGAGCGATATAAATCAACCGCTTATATTGAGGATATGGCAACGGCTTATCTCGCAGCAGATTTGATAATTAGTCGCAGCGGTGCGATCTCTTGCTCGGAGATAAACGCTTTAGGAAGATATTCCCTCTTCATTCCATTGCCGATCGGAAATGGCGAACAACGCTTTAACGCTAGCCAAATAATTGCGCAAGGGCGTGGTGAAATAATTGACCAAGCGCTTTTCTCTGCAGCTTGGTTAGCAAGCAATTTCAATCGCTTATTAATTAAGTCTTCGGCATCGCCCATCGCTGGTTCAGATATCGATTTAAGGGCGAGCGAAAAGATAGTTAATTTCATGGATTTTGGGCTAACTGGAGCGCGTAAATGATGGCTAAAGAATTAAGTAATTGGCAGGGTAAGCGCCTACATTTTATTGGCATTGGTGGCGCTGGAATGAGTGGCTTGGCGCGAATTGCACTTTCGCATGGGATTACAGTTTCTGGATCAGATGCAAAAGATTCCACAGTATTGAGCGCACTTGGTGCACTCGGCGCAGAAGTACACGCTTCGCATTTAGCGCAGCAAGTAAATGGTGCAGATTTCGTCATTTTCTCAACTGCCATAAATCAGAACAATGTCGAATTAATTCGCGCCCACGAATTGAAATTGCCAATTCTAACTAGGGCACAGGCGCTAGCTACACTTATGTCGAATTCGCGAAGTATTGCGGTGGCCGGAACACACGGCAAGACCACCACTTCTTCGATGCTCACGGTGGCGCTTCAAGCATGTGGCCTAGATCCTTCATTTGCAATCGGTGGCACTTTAACTTCATCTGGATCTAACGCCCATCGCGGAACTGGCGAACTCTTTGTGGCCGAAGCCGATGAATCTGATGGATCTTTTATTGAATATCGACCATTCGCGGCGATCGTAACCAATGTCGAGCATGATCATGTGGACTACTTCGCAACCGAAGCAGATGTCACTCAAGCCTTTGCTGATTTCGCCGCCACGATTGCAAAGGATGGCTACCTGATTTATTGCGCAGATGATTCAGGTTCTGCCCACTTGGCGAGTTCAGTCGCGGATTTAAAGTTGATTTCATACGGCACAAGCGTAGGGGCTGATTTATTTATCGACTCAATTAATTTACTGCCGTTGGGATCAACCGCGCGCATTCTTTGGAAGGGTCGCGCAATCGGTAACTTGTCACTGCAGGTCCCGGGTCTTCATAACGTCTTAAACGCTGGTGCAGCACTAGCCATGGGGCTAACTCTTGGGGCACCTGCCGCTGAAATGTTAACGGGGCTGGCGAGTTTTCATGGGACTGGACGACGTTTTGAGTTAAAGGCAACTATCCACGGCATCCGAATTGTCGATGACTATGGACATCACCCAACTGAAATTCAAGTGACTTTATCTGCTGCAAAGCGATACGCCGGAGATGGACGGTTAATTGTTATTTTCCAACCGCATCGCTATTCAAGAACTAAAGCTTTCATGAGTGAATTTGCCAAAGCACTGAGCACCGCTGATGAAGTTGTCCTATTGGAAGTTTATGCCGCAAGTGAAGTACCAATACCAGGAATAACTTCCGAAACTATTGTGGAACAGATGAGCAATGGCCACTTTATTCCCAACTTTTTAGAGGCATCTGAATGGGTAATTGCTCAAGCAAAACCAGGTGATGTGATTCTGACTCTCGGAGCAGGCGATGTAAATTCCCTTGCCTCAATAATTAGCGATGGCTTGGCGCGGCGATTTAATTAATGAAACTTGCGCTGCAAATGAAACGACGAAAAGCGGTTCTTGCTATCTCCTTTACTTTAATGTTTTTCGGAGCTGGCTCTTACTTGCTCGGTTGGTCCTCATTGCTGACTGTAAAACAAATTGAAATAACTGGATCACCAACCGCAGCGTCGGAGAAAGAAGTTGCAAAGAGTTTAAATCTGGCACAGGGAGAGAAATTAGCGCGTGTAGATCCCAGGGCGCTCTCGCATCGATTGAAAGCAACGAACTGGATTGAATCAGCTGATATCTCTCGTAACTGGCTAAATGGCAAAGTCACTATCGCTTTACATCCAAGAGTCCCAGTTGCACTTTATGCAGAGCCGGGTAAACCTCAAGTGGCACTTGATGCTTCGGGAGCGATTTTTAATCTGCCCGGATCGCTTCCATCTGGTCTTGCAAATGTCAGTGCAACATCTATAGCAAGTGGCTTAACCGCGATCAAAGTATTTACTGAAATGGATAAAGAATTTAGCGCTGGAATTGATCTTCTGACTGCGACATCTTCGACGAAACTGACCGTTGATGGAAAATTTAATAGCCATAGACTTCGAATTATTTGGGGCGACGGCGAGGACACATCGTTGAAGATAAAAGTCATCAACGCCCTGCTAGAACTTCCGGAGAATAAATCGATTCGCTTGATCGATGTAACAGCTCCACATGCACCCATAGTCAGGTAAAAATTCGGTAAGAAATTAGTAAGTAAATAGTTTGCGTCGGTCTTTGCTTTCGCACGCTTGACGCCTTACGTTGCCGTCATCAAAGAGAGTAGAAATGTAATTCTCAAGTTGAGGTTTACAGTTCTAAAGGAGGAACTTGTGGCTGCACCACAGAATTATTTAGCTGTCATCAAAGTAGTTGGAATTGGTGGTGGTGGAGTTAACGCAATCAATCGCATGATTGATGTTGGATTAAAAGGCGTTGAGTTCATTGCAATTAATACTGATGCACAACATCTTTTGATGAGTGATGCCGATGTGAAATTAGATATCGGACGTGCATCTACTAAAGGTCTCGGTGCAGGTGCAGCTCCTGAAAAAGGAAGACAAGCAGCGATCGATCACACAGAAGATATTGAAGAAATTTTACGCGGTGCAGATATGGTATTTGTTACCGCTGGTGAAGGCGGCGGTACCGGAACAGGTGGCGCACCAATCGTTGCAAAGATTGCGCGCGATCTAGGCGCGCTAACAATTGGCGTTGTTACACGACCATTCTCATTTGAAGGAAAGATTCGCTCATCTCAAGCAGATGAAGGTATCGAACTCTTGCGTGCAGAAGTTGATACTTTAATTGTTATTCCAAACGATCGCTTACTTGCAATTTCAGATCGAAATATAACTGCAGTCGATGCTTTTAAAACAGCAGATCAAGTATTGCTCTCTGGTGTTCAAGGAATCACAGAAATAATTACACAGCCAGGACTTATTAATCTGGACTTTGCTGATGTGAAGACAGTGATGACTGATGCGGGATCAGCGCTGATGGGAATTGGTTCTGCGCGCGGAGAGAACCGAGCAACTCGCGCCGCTGAGTTAGCAATTTCTAGCCCACTTCTTGAAGCATCAATCGATGGAGCGATGGGAGTTCTTCTCTCAGTTGCTGGTGGATCTGATCTTGGACTATTCGAAATAAATGAAGCTTGCGAACTCGTGCAAGCGGCAGCTCATCCAAATGCGCGAATTATCTTCGGTACAACAATTGATGATGCGCTGGGTGATGAAGTTCGAGTAACTGTGATCGCAGCAGGTTTCGACGGCGGTCAACCTAAGAAAGTTTCGATGCCAGTAATAGATGCCTCAGCTTTGAGCGGTGTTGCTGACCCGATTCCATCTAATGATCCAATTTCAGTCGCCTTAGATCTTGATAACTCATCATCACGTAAGCGAGTAACTTTCGAAGATCTTGTTGCAGAAGATGAGATCGACGTTCCTGATTTTATGAAGTAATAGTGGCCCACTCCATCTGCGAGTGAGTTTGCGATGCTTACTATATTTACAAATCGCCTCGGCGGAATCAGCCAAGGGGTTTACGGATCTCTAAATTTGGGCGATCACGTTGGCGATCTTGCGGCAGATGTATTGCGAAACCGCGAGTTGATCTCTGATTTATATGGTCCAGTGCAATTTATGAACCAAGTTCATGGTAATCGAATTGCAATCATTGAGAGCGTTACGGATGAGCAACCCACTGCCGATGCCTTGGTGACTGGAATACCTGGCATCACCTTGGCGGTCATGGTCGCTGACTGCATTCCGCTGCTATTAACTTCACAGCAAGTTGTTGCTGCAGTCCATGTAGGACGCCGTGGCTTGGTAAATCAAGTGGCGATCAAGACGATCGAACTCATGCGCGAAATGGGTGGGAAAGATATTGCTGCGAGTATTGGACCAGCCATCTGCGGTAAATGTTATGAAGTATCTGCAGATATTCACAACGAGGTTATCTCACAATTTCCTTTAGCAGATTCGCGGACTATTTCTGGCTCACTTGCCTTAGATTTACCAAAAGCGCTTTATAGCGAGTTGCAAGGTGTGGGGATCGTGGAAATTTCTAATGTAAGCCAGTGCACCGTAGAAGATGGCGATCTATTTTCTTATCGCCGCGATGGCGTAACCGGGCGACAAACTGGTTTAGTCAGCCTATGAAATCGCGCGCAGAAGAGATTTCCACCGCCTTAAAAGGCGTTGAGCAGCGAATCTCAGCAGCAGCAATTAGTGCCGGCAGATCGCGAAGTGAGATCACCCTGATCTCAGTAACAAAAACATATCCAGCAA
>WLQO01000040.1 GCA_009698295.1 Actinomycetota bacterium
AAGATGTGCTGCAAGAAGCGCTGGCTGATGTTTATAAGCGCTGGAGCAAGATCCGCGAACATGAAAATCCAGAAGCTTACTTAATGCGAGTTATGGTCAGTAAGCATGCTGATATGCGTCGCAAATGGCTACGCCGCCAGCAGGAGAAAGAAACTTCTTGGGATTTAGCCGAGAATATTCGCGACTTGGTTGATCAGACTGATGATGTAACGCAGCGGTTATTGGTTCAGGCTGCTCTCAAATCTCTCTCAGCTGCGCAACGTGCAGTTTTAGTATTAATTTATGAACATGGCATGGTGCTGCGCGAAGTAGCAGATGTATTACATATTCCTATGGGAACTGCTGCTTCACATTTAGCACGAGGCAAAGCAGCTGTTGCAGCATATGTGGAGTTAGTTCCAGAACTTGAAAAATCAGCGAAGAAAGAACTTACTAAACCAAATAACGTTAAAATAGAAATCGAGACTGTAATCGCAGAAGTGGTGGATAATAATGAGTGATGTAGATCCGCTAATTAAACGCGAGATGCAATGGATGGCACTTGGAGTCCTAGAAAATCGTGACTTAGCGCCAATGATTATTGCGAAGGTGAGACGTCGTAAAATTCGCCGCGCTCTGGTTTCGGTCGTTGCGGTTCTTGCAATCAGTGGTTTAAGTATTGGTATTTTTGAGTTTTTAAATAAACCGGCTGCGGTAGTTGTTGTTCCGGATGCAGGTGTAACTGGAAATAACTCAATTACTCAGCCAGAGATTATCGGCCTTCAATCTGATTACCCCGTAACTTGGGAACAGAGCGTTGGAGATCTTGGCGCAATTAGTGGCGCCGGTGGAATTGGTGACACTCTCGGTGGTTTGACTGCAGTTGGGTTAAAGATTTCTTGGGAACGTTGTGGACAGGGTCAATGCCCAATTACTTGGGTCTTGAGTTTAGAGAATAGAACTCAAGATTTAATTTCAACTGCGCCATCACTAGGTGTCTTTACAGGACATACGCCAATCGTCAGCGATTCTCGCCCGACTACAGTTTTGCCTGGCGGCATGGCGCTTTTGGTTTATAGCTTCCCGGAGTTCAAGGATTCCCTCATCACATCGTCGCGCGAGACTTGGCAGTGGAATTGGTATCTGGCTCAACTCCGCTAGGAGTGTGAGTAATGAGAAAGGCTCAATTGCGCTAAATGAGGCTTGAGCCGGCAAATTCTGGGTGAATTGCAAGGGTGACCCCTTATATTCACGGCCGCAAACGCATAAATTAGCCCCCAAAGTGCGGTTAGCACTATGAAGCCATACCCGTGGCTTCGCCTATCTCTATGGGGGAAATGTGAATAAGAAACTTATTGCTGGAGCTTCGTCTCTAGCGCTGCTCGCGGGTTTGCTCACTGCTGGATTTAATTCAGCAAGCGCTGCAACCATCCGCTTGCCCAAGACCGCGATGAATGCCTGCGCAGTACAAAATGGCATTTACTGCGTTGAATCAGTAACTCTTACTACAGGCTCAGGGCAGAAAATTCCTTTGGTCTATGTACCTAGCGGAGCAGAAGTTCCAGCTAAGAAGACACCTTCAGATTTCTTCGCACCAGTTGCGCAGGTTAAAGGTGGCAAAGTAACCGACAATAACTGGTGGCTATCTCAGTACCAGCGCGATGTGCTTGCCACCAATAAATTTGTTATGAAGGACTTGTCCACTCTAATCGGAACAGCTAACCACCCAGAACAAGGTGCGATGCTGGATCCAAAGACAAACAAGTACGACATCAACAAGCCACTAGATTCTTATGCATACACAATTGATTGCTGGGATCAAACAACAAAGTCTTCAACTAAGAAGACTTTTGGCGAGTGCTTTAAGGGCTCAGTTGCCTTCCTTCTCGACAATGAAGTCAAGTTCTTCTTCTTCTATCCAACAGCTGCAGAAGCTGCGAAGCAGATTACTAACTTCACTGGCGTAACTTTCATTGATCTTGCTGAACTATCAGCAACTCAACAGCGCCCGGTCTGGGGAACAACTTACGATGCTGCGACAAAGTTATTTAAGGAAACTGAAGGAATTATTATTCCTATCTGGGTTTCACAGAATGCTTTGGTAAACGGTTGGGCGGTTGCAGGTACACCTGCTGCAGTTCCAGCAGATCCAGCAGCTCCTTCTACAACAGTCGCTCCAACCACTGAATCAGCAACAGCGGAGGCAGCTGAACTTGCTGCAACTGCTCCTCTTGCGCCAGCACCTGGCGTAGCAGTTGGTACTCCAGCTGAAGCAGGTCGCGTACTTCCAGGACGTTGGACACTTGCAGATTGGCAAGGCCTAAACCTTGGTTCTCTTGGTTACGACGGACTTTATGTTGAGGCAAGATCTCTCAGCGAGTTCACTTCTAGTCAGCTATTTATCGATGTTGTTCCAACGCTTACAGGCGCGGACAAGAAGGTAAATCTTGCAGGACAAGTCGGTAACAAGGCGTATGCAGTAAGCCTTGATCTGGATCTTGTTATCTCTGCCAAGATTCGCATCGGCGAAATGCAAACTGGCGTAACAGTTGCAGTCGGTACAGATATCGTCACTCAACAAGATCGACCAACTGGCGAATACAACCGACTCACCATCACTGGTGGCGCAGTTACTGTTCCACTTGCTACCAAGGTTGCGGATTGCACAGGCGAAGCCGGTGTTTCTAAAGCTAACGTCCGTCAATTCCAGATGATTGCACTGGCATCCAATGACGATACATCCGCATTTGGTGTCGATGGCACCTCTGGTGGAATGTATGTCGGCTCCAACGGTGTCTGTAGCCTTACAACTCCAACATGGGATGAAGCCACAAAGGCATTCTCATGGACTGCCGCAGCTCCACACTTTGCACCAGATGGTGTAACTGTGAACAAGGGCTTCTACAAGGCGGTTATTCCAACAGCAGATGCTGCACTTCTTTGGGGAATGGGTAATCCAAACGATGCTGTATCAGCTCTAGAAGTATCACTTACTACTGAGGCCGGCGGAACAGCAGCCTTCCTCAAGAGCATAAGCGTGAAGAACGGCAAGATCATCATCGATGTATCTGGCTTCGAATACTCACGTCCAAAGCTCAAGATCGGAATCAAGAAGGGCTACAAGCCTTCTGCCAAGATCTTGAACAAGACCACAATCACATGCGTTAAGGGCAAGACTGTAAAGAAGATCACCGCAGTCAAGCCAGCATGTCCAGCAGGTTATAAAAAGAAGTAGTTTCTTAACTGCTTCCTTATAGAAGATAGAGGGCAAACCGTTCCCTGATTGCTAAGCAATTAGTAATCAGGGAACGGTCTCCTCAATTCTCAGCAACAATGAATTTATAGACTGGGGATACCTTGAAACGCTTAAGCAAGTTTTCCGTACTGTTAATTGCAGTTGCGCTTGTATCTCCAGCGCTTGCGCATAGCGCCGATTCATACGACGAACAACATTTAGCATCACCAGCGCCGGCAAAAAATTTCCAGGGTTACTTACTTCAGGATTCTGCAGAAATTACCCGCTTTAATTCAGGGTTAATTAGTTTTAAAGTTGATGGATTGCAAAAAGTAGAATCAATAACAGCGTGCTCATCGTTGTCACAAGTTGGCTGTGAATTCACGGCTAAGCAGTTCTACCGCGCGGTTCTCCCAAAATGCGACGCTATTAATACAGTTGACTGCATTACAAAAGTTTTTGCGAAGACCGATGAAGGCAAAGAGCTTGAGATTCAACCAGCCGGAATCTTTGCCGATAAAGGCAAGTACGACTTCCAAGGTGATCCATCACAAAATTTGCCAACTGGTGGTGGCGCAATTCTGGTAAAAATACCTGAAGCTCCACACGCTGGCGGAGATTTATATTTGATCAAATCGGAAATGGTCGGCGTTCGTGAAATTAAGAATTCTCCAACAGCTAAATTCTTAATGCAACGTATGCAAACTGGAATATTTGCAGTTTCAATTGAGACTGGAAAGTTTGGTTTTAGCTCAATGTCTGTCGATCCAAAGCAGTATCCATCTGCGGATTGGACGATTGGTGCGCCCGTGGGGCAGGTTCCAGAAGCAGGTAAATGCGTAATGTCATCAGAAACCGAATGCGCAAAAGGTTTCCCACTTCCACAAAATGTCGCCTTTGGTCTCCAATTTAGAATGAATAATCAACTTAATGGTTGGTTACACGGGCGCATGAAGGCCCCATCAATAACTTTAGTTAAAGAAACTGCAGGTACGCAGTTACTCACAGTCCAAGCCAATGCAATCAAAGTTCCGCTTATTGATGTTTGGGTAA
Source organism: Actinomycetota bacterium (assembly GCA_009698295.1). GTDB lineage: Bacteria > Actinomycetota > Actinomycetes > Nanopelagicales > Nanopelagicaceae > Planktophila. Next base: position 4,268 of record WLQO01000040.1, read on the forward strand.
ATAACGATCAGATGCCCGCAGACCTAAAGAATTATTATGCAGGTGTTCCCAATTATGGAAGCGCTTCTTTCGGTACAAAAGAACAGCCATTATCTGAAATTGCCTTACGTCGAGATGGTAATTCAACAAACGATGCCAACACTATGAAGGAATTTGTTAATTGGTTACCCGTAATCGGTGATAAGGCGCAAGGTATGCCAACTGCTTGGATGCTAAAAACAATGATCTCATTCAGTGATTCCAACAATGAAAATTCTTGCTTCGCCAAGAGCAATGGATTTGCAGGCGTTGTTTCAACGAATGCAGCGCAGTACCTGGATGGCCCACCAACTTTTGATAAAAATGAAGGCCTGCTTGATTACAAGGTTGCCGCCCCTCACCTAACTTCAACAGGTGAAGTTTTTAAGGGTACCTACGATCTTGTAATGAGTTCAGCTGTGGCTCGCTGTCTATACGGTTTCTCAAAAGCACCAATTGGGGCAACGATTTCAATTGTTTCCGAATCTGGGTTACCGAATATCGCAACGACTTTGGTGAGCGAAAAAGATGGCTTCCTCAATCTTGCCGCCTATAACTTTACATTCTCTTCACCAACTGTCCGGGTTAAGTTGATTCAAGAAAAGGTAGCGGCAACAGCTACCGTGACTGTGCCGGTCAAGAAAACTTCAATTACTTGTGTGAAAGGTAAGACAACGAAGAAAGTAACGGCAGTAAAGCCAAAGTGTCCATCTGGTTATAAGAAGAAGTAGGGTTATGAAAAAAATCGGAGCGATTCTGACGGCTGTAGCCCTGGTTCTAGGCGCGACATCAATTGCAAGCGCTGCTGATTTAATTGAAGCAGATGAATCCTTCGCCATGCCAAACGATGTCGCATTTGGTCTACATGGAGTTGTCTTCAGCGATCAAGATACTGGGCAGGTTGCCTCTTGGTTAATGGACCAGGCGCTACTTTCTAATCAACTAGTAGACCCAACTTGCGACAGCCTTGAAGATGCGCGCTGCCAAAGCTCGATACTTTCTTTTATCGCTATCTTGCCGGTTTGCAAGGACTTGACTGATATCAACTGCTTGGCAGAAATTGGAGCTATTAAGTCTGACGGAAGCAAAGTTGTCGGAAAATTCGAAAATTATTTTCCTTTGAAGGCCGAGAATGAATTTGTTGGCAATGCGAGTTATCTCCTGCCATCCGGAACATCTGGGGCGCTTTTTTCTATACCTGGCATCTCGCACAAAGGGGGAGATAAGTACTACGCAACCTTCACATTGACTGGAGATGTTAATAAGAAAACAAAAATGAGTAGTCTTGCCAGCTTTGATACGCGAATAACTCCGGTGCAATTACAAAGTGCTCCACTCATAACCGGTAGCTGTGGAGATGGAACCGGTTGCCCAAATGCAGGTTGGGCATATAACAAGATAACAAAGACATGGGGCGGGCAAGCATCAGGATTTGATGGAATTCATTCTTGCGTTACTACCTCATCAATCGATTCAATGTGTGCTCAACGATTTAGTTTTCCCGAAAATACACGATTTTATTTAAAGGCGAGAGTTAACTTAAGCCCAACTGGTTGGCTTCATGGGCGAATTGCCGATCCAAATCTTGAATTCACCGAAAGCGGTGGGATTACAACAATTGCAATTGAGGCTCTGCCGGTGCGAGTTCCCACTGTATATAAGTCATATATGTGGCCCGATCTTCCAGATTATGTGAAATCGAAATACGAAGCATCTACCGGAAGATTCATTCTGGGTTCAGGCCGAGCATTCACCAGACAACCCGGTTCCATGTCTCAAACTGATCCATTAAAACGAAATTACATAAGTCAACCGAATTCCTCTTCACGTACAGGGATTGAAGAATTAAAGACCTGGTTGCCAACAGTTAATGATAAAGCGACCGCCGTCCCGTCTAACTGGAGCGCCAGATCTCTTCGTGAAGATGAGCTAAGCACAGCAAACACTTGTTTTAAGAGCGATTCAAAAGTAACAGGAATTGTTACGACAAATTCAACTCAGTATTCGGCTGGCCCACCAGAGTTCGATAAAAAAGAAGGTTCATTGGTTTACAAAGTTGCTGCACCACACTTCTCATCAAACGGTGATGTTTTTAAAGGTAGTTACAACTTAGTAATACGTTCAGATATAGCACGCTGTATTTATGGGTTTTCTAAAGCTCCCATAAAAGCGGAACTCTCAATTGTTAGCGCCGACGGAATACCTCAGATTGCAACCACGGTACTGGGTGAGAAAGATGGCTGGGTTTCATTAAGTGCACAAAACTTTGAGTTCTCCGCTCCAATTATCAAAGCGAAGCTAACTCAAGAAGCAGAAGTTGTCGTTACTCCAACACCAACCCCGAGCGCCTCAAGCAAGCCAGTTGTAAAGGCTGTCACAATTACCTGTATCAAAGGTAAGACCAGCAAGAAGGTCACTGCAGTTAAGCCGAAGTGTCCATCTGGCTATAAAAAGAAATAGGGTTATGAAGAAATCCATTACCGCGCTTGTAGCAATTTGTTTAATGTTTCTATCAATTACTGCTGTAAATGCCTTCGATTATCCTGATGAGCAGTGGATGCCGAGCGGACCTCCCACCGAGGCTTCGAGCTATGGAATGGAGTTAAGAGCCGGCGGCAACGAGCCAGCCAATCCATATTCATACATTATGAATTTTAAAACCGATGGCTATGTCATGCAGCAGAGCAAAGTGCTTGATGTTAAAGAATGCAAGTCATTAACTTCGGCTGAATGCGCTAAACCAGGGTGGTTGAATTACGTTGCACTTTTGGGCATGTGCGATTCGACGAATACCGTTGATTGTGTCGAAAGCATCAGCGCAAAGAAGGAAGATGGAACAGATTTACCAGTAACTTATGCCGGCAATTTCCCGTTAGACAATATTCGAGAATACAAAGGCAATTCCAACTTAAATTTGCCAAATGGAAAGTCTAGTTTTCTGCTTGACATCCCCGGCGCACCGCACAAGGCAGGATCAACTTATTTAGTGAACGCAACTATGTTTGGCTTTAAAGGTCCAAGTATGGCCAAGTTCAAACCCATCAGATTCTCTCTTGCTGTAAATGCAGTCAGCATCGAAACTGGAAATTTTTTACCAGCGCAGCAGTCTTTGGAAAAGTCTAATTACAACCGCTTAGGTCCAGGAATGGACGTCGGATGGAAGGGCGTAAGCAAATGTGCACAAAGTTCTGCAACTCAATGTGCGGCAAAACAATCTCTGCCTACCGATATAGTTTTTAGTGCAAAGTTACGGTTAAAAACTAAAATAAATGGATGGCTTTATGGCCGTGCATCAAATGTAGATGCAGCTGTTTCAACCGACAGTAAAGGAATTCAACGCGTTGAAATAAGTGGCCGTCCAGTTATAAGTCCAAGTATTTTTGGATGGGTTGAGAAAGCAAATGCTCCAAAATCTCTCGTCAGTTTTTATAACAAGATGTCTGATTTTGATTTTAGAAAAGGCTCTGGATATCCAAATGAGAGTCTTTTGAGGTATTTCAATCCTGAAGAGGATTACTCATTGTCAGAGATGGCTCTTTGGTTACCAATTCTGAAAGATACAGCGGCTGCGGCTCCAACTTATTGGCATTTCATGACTATGGAACATGGCTTTGCTAACTCTTGCCTCAGCTCGGACTCAAAATTGATTGGAATCGTAAACACGAATGCAAGCGGTTTCAAGTACGGGCCACCCGAGTTCAACAAGAAGTTAGGGACTCTTGATTACAAAGTCTTAGCGCCGCACTATCTTCCAGATGGCAGCACATTTCAAGGTAGCTATGATTTATGGATTGATGCAAGCGTGGCTCGTTGTATTTATGGATTCACAAGCGCCCCTATAACTGCAACAGTCTCGATAGTCACAGATAAATCAACTACAATTATTTCAACTTCTACAGTGAAAGCCACAAGTAAGTTCATCAAGTTGGGCGCTTATGGTTTTACATTCTCAAATCCAACTCTCCGTGTGAAATTGACCCAGAAGAAGAAATAGAGGCGATTGTGAAAGTTTTTCGGACTAGGTTCTTCCAAACCTTTATCGTTATCACAGTTGCTTATCTCGGAATTGTTGTGATGATTTCGCAGAGTCCGGCAGATGATGCCACTGCAATTGATGACAAGTTGATCTCGATGAGCTCGGATAACCGCCTTGAGCTATTGGTGCAGATAACTGGAGTTAACCCACTGGAAGGTACTGCCAATGCGCGCGTACTGCCATGGCCAAATAGCGATGACGTCGGTTATCGATTAAAGAGCGGTTGGGTACCAAGTCAAGATGTTGAGTTAGTTGTGGATTCGGTAATTGGTGCAAGCAACGGCGGCAGCAATACTTATACTTTTAAGAAAGATGTCCCTACTGGCGGATTTGATGTTCAGATCGATGAACAACCAGGTGCTGGAGCTCGTTCCGATGTTGGTTGGTATCCATTGGATAGATATGACTTTGAGATTCCAATTAGCGCATTAGGTACGGTAGAAAAAGGTGAGCAAGCAACTCTTAACATCTTGCCATTGGATTACACTAAGAAAATCGACACCTTTGATATCCATATGATCCATGGTCTCTGGAACGACGCATTTACAACCGTGAAAATGGATAATCCAAAGTCATTCGATACTGCGATTGAAGAATTTAACAACGGGCAATCTTCATCAGTCTTCGAAGCAGTGCGATCTAATTCAACTAAATTGCTAGTTGTAATCATTTTATTGTTGATGATCACTGCAATGGTTTCTGTGACAATCATGACTTATATGGTTGTGACCGGAAGTCGTCCACCAACACTTTCATCACTTACTTGGACTGCAGCACTTACTTATTCTCTGATCTCACTTCGCGGCTTAATGCCAGGTGGTCCACCGATCGGTATATTCGTGGATAAGATCCTTTACTTTCCATCTTTAATTGTGACCCTGACTTGTTCCCTCTGGGTCTTGGTTACTTGGGTCCGCCGCGAGGATTTCCAGGCCTAAGCCCCCTTTTCGCCCGAAAGCATGGGCGTGTCTAGGGGGTCCAATAGGGACCGATTCGCCAATTTCCCTTTATAAGGGGGGTGGCTTTAGACTGCACCTTCGCGCCTAGCGAAAATCCTGAGGGTTTTTGGTGGGTGCAACCGCGCTCGCAAACGGGCGTGGGTTCAATTTGAAACAGAAGTGGGTATTAGTGGCTAGCAAAGATGGCGCCATCGAGATCGAAGGTTCCGTTGCAGAAGCTTTACCTAACGCAATGTTTCGCGTTGAACTAACTAATGGGCACAAAATTCTTGCGCAC